>JBATMM010000103.1:0-7210 GCA_049289835.1 Saprospiraceae bacterium
ATATCGAAGGGATTGATGAAGGTTTCGGCCAGTATCTTCGAGGATACTGGTATCATCAGGAATTATCAACAGATGAAGCGCTGATCGGATGGAATGACCAGACCATCAAGGATTTTCATTACCAGACATGGACATCTGATGATGGGTTTATTTATGCTTTCTACAGCAGATTATTTTACCAGATCGTCATTTGTAATGAATTTCTGCGTGAGACGACTGATGCAAAACTTGCAAGTCGCGGAGTCGATGCCACATTAGCTCAAAAAATAAAAGGATATCGGGCTGAAGCACGTTTTCTTCGTGCCTTAAGTTATTGGCATGCGCTTGATCTTTTCAGAAATGTACCTTTTGTAACTGAAGACGATGCAGTTGGTTCATTTTTCCCTCATCAGATTCTCGCACCTGATCTCTTTCATTATATTGAAACAGATCTCCTGGCTATTGAAAATGAAATTGCGCCTGTTCGAACAAATGAATATGGTCGTGCAGATCAGGGTGCAGTGTGGGCTTTGCTTGCTAAGCTCTACCTAAACGCTGAAACATATATAGGAACACCCAGATACACGGATTGTGTCACCTATTGTCAAAAAATCATTAATGCAGGATACACACTTGAACCTAAATATCAGGATCTATTCCTTGCAGATAATAACAGATCTAATGAGATCATCTTTCCGATCACATTTGATGGTGTCAATACAAGAACATATGGTGGAACTACTTTCCTGGTATTTGGCGGCATTGGTGGCAGTATGAAGCCTGCTGATTCTGGTGTCTCTGGTGCATGGGGCGGTATGCGTACGACACGCCAGTTTGTTGAGAAATTTCCAAAAGATATCGGTGGCATCATCACATTGCCCAATGAAGGGAAGACTATATCGTATAATAAACTATATGTTCCCGGTGAATACCAGGGATGGAATGGAACTAATACGGCAACTTCGCTTTCAGATACATTGAACAATAAAATCTTTGAAGGCCATGTCTATTTTCCGACTGACAACAGTCCGTTTTTCTTTACAAAAGTTCCTTCTTCCTCTTTTGCTTTGCGATTAGGCGATAATGGCGGCAATGGTACGCTTGAAATGAATGGTGATACAATCCGTGCAGGTATTGCAGGTCTTTATTATATCCAGGTAAATCTGAATACAAATAAATATATCATGGAGCGCCGCGAATGGAGTATTGTCGGCGATGCTGCTCCGGGAGGTTGGAATACCGATCATGCATTGACTTGGAATCCTGCAATGCAGGCAATGGAAATCACAATAGATCTTACGCCGGGACAAATTAAGTTCAGATCAAATGGAGACTCGTCTGTCAATCTTGGAGATAATGGGAAGGACGCACTCCTCGAGTATAATGGAGACAGCATTCGTCTTGAAAACGGAGGTACTCACTTAATCCGTCTCTATCTCGACAAACCTGATTATACATATGAGATTCGATTGACAAGCTTTGACACCCGTGGACTTTTCTATACAAGTGGCCAGAATATTGATGTCAATGACATCACTGTGTTCACAGATGGATACGCTATCCGGAAATTCAAAAATATTACATCACAAGGTCTGCCTGGATCAAATAAGGATTACCCAGACACAGACTTTCCGGTTTTCAGACTTGCAGATATATTGCTGATGGCTAGTGAAGCACTAATACGAAGTGGGGGAGATCGCAGTCTCGCACTTGATTATTTCAACCAGGTGCGTCACCGTGCTTTTGGTGGGTCAGGTGGTGGCATTACTGATGCTCAGCTCACTCTTCAGATGCTCATTGATGAAAGGGGGAGAGAGTTGTATTGGGAATGTCACAGGCGTACCGATCTAATTCGATTTGGACAGTTCAGTGCTACTAATTATGTATGGGCATGGAAAGGCAATGTAAAAGAAGGGAAGGCAGTAGAGTCATTCAGAGATGTCTATCCAATACCTGCTTCAGATCTGGGGGCGAATCCGACTTTACATCAAAATACCGGATACTAAAATTCAAATTCCATAATGAAAATTAAAGGCGGCAATGAAAATTGCTGCCTTTTTTTATTGGAGTTAGAAAGTAAATGTTACAACCATTTTTAAAAAGGAATGGGTGAATTTAAGGCAAAGGGTATTTAAATGATTTCTAAGTATAACAAAAACAAACACTTATGAAAAGGATTTCGACGAAATCAGCTAAGGACATTGTGAAAGGTAAAATTAATTCCGTATCAGCATACCTTATGTTGGACGTAACGCATTAACGAATGTTGCTGCCCATTTTTGTATCACGATCTTTACACTACATCAACCATGGGACCTTCAATAGTCGAGATACGACAGATTTTTATTCAACCCATTTCAAGGTTTATGGTTTTCACATTTTTCTATTTCCCCGGGTTGCAACCCGGGACTAATAATGTGTGATCCTTTCAGGATCGATGTTGAAATTGAATTTGAATTGCCACGGGTTGAATTGCCACGGGTTGAATTGCCACGGGTTTTAACCCGTGGATCTATAAGAATTATTTGATAAACATTGCTTTTGAAAAAAAATTTTGCTTAGAATTAAATCCAGAAACAAAATAACATCCTAAAATTAATCCAGGTATCTCTACCCGAATCATATCATTTCTCCAATCCGGAGTGACATTAAATGAATTCACTTTTCTTCCATCAACAGAAAAAAGATGGATTGTAAATGGACCATTCAGAATGTCCGAATTATCTCTTTTTATCATTATGACATCTCCCGTCTGAAAAACTTGAAGATGATCAGATGTTGTGTTGGGATCATGCACAGCTGATGTGAATACATAAGGATAATTCATCCACCCAATACCACCTGAATCCTGCAGATTTGAATTAAAATCAAAGAATGTAGCATTATCCCAATTTGACCCTTTGCCAAATCTTGTAAAACAATTTGTACTCACCCATGCAGGTTCCCAATAAATCACGCCTTTACCACCATGATCAATGACAGTCTGGGCAAGATCGATCACCCATTGTTTTTGTCGTGCCGGTGTCGGAGGTGAGTAACCAGGATAAACGGAAGAAAGAATATTGTTTGCACTATCATCATTGGCTGATGTCCATTGATATCCTGTCTCCAGGATCATTACTTCTTTTCCGGGATAAGTTTGCCTGAGTGTTGTGATGGTATTTCCTACTACATCAAACTGTACAGTATGAAATTGCCAGTAATAGGAAAGACCGATGATATCAAAATCACGCACGCCATGATCCCAAAATCCTTTTGTCAGCCAATCGGATTCAGTGGGATTCGCAATGTGAAGCGCGATTTTAATTGTAGAACCAAATGTAGATTCAACATCACGCACTGCAGAAATCGCTGTATTGAACAAAGCACTGTTGCGCGTCCAGTCTAGCGACCATCCTGCATCATTCGTTTGTTGTGAGAGCAGTATACCTCTGTTTGTTTCATTTCCGATCTGCACGATTTCAGGCAGTAAATTATCAGCAGCAAGTTTTGCCAGAGTAGCATAGATATAATTGTAAAGCGAATCCTGGAGGACAGGAAGATTGTTTAATACAGACGTCCATGCAGCCGGCGCTACCTGATGTCCCGGATCCGCCCATGTATCAGACAGATGAAAATCAAGCAATACTTGCATGCCTTCTGCCTTAGCCCTCATGATGGAATGACGCACATCCTGAAAGTCACTATATCGATGACCCTGATTCAATGCATCATACCACGATGGTGTATGCCACAATCGTAATCGGATAAGATTTGCACCATGATCACTAAATATTGTATACGGATCTTTTGCAATTCCGCCCTCAGTATAAGCGGCACCACAATCCTGCAATTCATTGACATACGAAAGATCTGCGCCGAAATAAAATGACTGCGCAAAGCAGTTATTTACTGATGTGAAACAGGCAAAAAAAACTGATATGATTATGATTGTTCTCATAAGGAGATTCAATATAGCAATATGCTCGCACTTATTTGTTCAAGATAAGATGATGTTTAGAGAAACACACAATGTTGAGCGTCGGTTGACCGACGTTCTGGCGTGTTCAAGGCTGTGCCTTGAGTAATAATTATTATTTAATTACGGAATGCCTTATGCAAGGCAAAGCCTTGAAAACGCCACGACGTAGGCAAGCCTACGCCGAACAGTATATAAATTTAAAAATGTTCACTTCGTTGACATTTTTAAATTTTTAAACGGATTAAAGCTTATACGAAAGCCCCACTATCCAATACGATTGCAGCGGATTATCTGTCTTGCCTGCAGCTAGTGCTTCCTGTTTGTTGCCACGTAGTCCGATGTCAAGACCAATGCCAATATTTTTAACAGCAGTACTAAAGCTATTGATCCACGTCCAGTTAGAAAGATCACTGCCTTCATAACTAAAGAACCCAGATGCATTAGATTTCCATGCGATTCCTTTTGTGATTTGCTTTGTGTAGTCAGCAACTACTTTTGCTCCGAACGAACTCTTGTAATCGAAAGCACCAGTTGAGAATACAAAGTTGTAATCCAACGGATGAATCACTACCACCAGATCTTTTATTGGTGTCCATGTCGCACCGGCACCCAGGTCAAGAAATCCGGGGTTGTTGAATTTATCATCCAATACCGAAGTGCGATATTCGCCAAGACCTGATATGGCCCATTTTTCACTCAACTTATATCCTAAAAGCGAACTTGCACTCAAAGCATCCGCCGCCACTTTAAAATCCTTGCTGTCTGTAGGATCATCCCTGTCATTAAATTTTTGCCAGCCCAATGTCAGGTTAGCACTATTACGCCAGAAATATTTCTTCTGATCCAGATTCGCAAAACCAGTACCTGTAAATCCAATCGTGAATGCAGTAGTATTAGGCGTTGATTTTGAAAGCCAGTCACTGAAACTCGAAAAACTAAATCCGATATTTCCAAGTGAACCCACAGTCCACCGGGGATAAGGTGTAGTCTGTTCTTTTAAGATAGCTATGTCCGCATTCAGTGCATCAACTTTTCCGGTAAGATCTTTAAGCTGAGTTTGCAATAAAGCAAGGTCCGCTTCCTTAGCAGCTTTCATCGTGAGGAGTTCTTCCTGTGTCTGTGCCACGATTGAAGCCACACACAAAAATGTAAATACGAGGGAGAAAAATGTTTTCATTTTTTTGGAATTTGAAATTCAAAGGTAATGTTTCGTCTTTGCCCCTAAATCCCCTAAAGGGGACTTATTTTATGTCCGCTATTTTAGGAGGTTTTTTATTTTACTTTCCTTTCAACTTCGATAACATGACTTGAAGGGATGATGTATCGTAATTCGAAACAAAAGTCCCCTTTAGGGGATTTAGGGGCAAAACTGTTGCTAGTTCAAAAACCTATACGAAAACTTCACCAGGAAGATATTGTGCGGCTGCGAATCAAATACATTTTCAAACAGGCTGTGCAATATCGGCGTATTGAGATCACCAAATGCATTGGGTTCGATGCCCTGTGACCATACCAGAAATAATTCTGACCCGGCCACATATTCCCATCGGACCACAAGATTGGATCTGAATTGAATGTAATTGAAATCGGGTGTAGAAAAAGAGTAATCAATCTGTCCATCATTATTCTCATCGACTTGTGCCATACCATTTGACAATGATATTTCCTGTGGAGAAAATGTATGGAACCGATCATCATATTTTATATCCAGAGGTTTTGTCACATAACCGAAGTTTTTATACAAAGCTCTGAAGATAAATGGCTGGCCATAATATTGCAATGATAAATGAGGAGTGAAGTAACAATTGATTCGTGTAGAAATTGAAAAATCCTGCTGATTGACATTACTGACAATAGATCTCACCTGGTTGCCAAAATTTACATTGGATACAAATTGATCTTGTTTTCGCATGAAGTGTCCGTAACCAGGGGCAATCGAAAAACTTAATGCATCGATAGGCTGATATTCAACTCCTCCGCTAACGTTAAAGAATGAAACTTCCTTATGGTATCCTCCGCCATTGGAGATATTAAAATTCATCGTCACTTTTTTCCTGCTGTCAGATTGGATATAAGCATCATAGCCATATCCCGGAGGTTTACGCAATGCAGTAGTTCCTCTTAAAGCATTATTCGATATCTCCAGCGGATTGACAGTCAGACCGCCACCAATCATCCAGTTATTTTTGAACCACAAATGTGCATTTGTATTGAATTGTAAATAAATAAACCGACCACCAAAATCCCATCGTCCCCAATGATTGTAATTGATCCTTGCATTTCTGAATATGGAGAAAGGTTGTTCAAGAGTGTAGTTGGCCCAGGCAAAATGATTGATCTGATCTGCAGCCCCCAGAAATCCGGCATCATTCAATTCCAGATGTGGTGATCTCCATGTGACACCTGTTTCGAAGTGAACTACACCACCATCTTTATTTCCTGCTCCTCCATATTTTCCAATTTTAACTGTTCCACCGGTACCTGTAAGAGATGTCAATGCAGGGTCTACGCCGAGATGACTGGCATCCCTGCGTTGAAGAAGATGCACAAAACCTGTTTGTGTAGCCAGGATTGATTCTTTGCTGCCTTCGACACGACTCATGATGGCATCGAATTTAAACTGATACCATTTGTTTTTCCATGAATGCTGAATATCTATACCTCCGCTATAGGCACTGCGATTCAATTCTGCTAAACCGGGCTTTCGATTGACAGAAGTCATGATGGCACCCAGGATGGTATTACCATGATCAAAATCTTTTATTAAACGACCTACAAAATAATTCGAGAGAGGTTCTACTAATTCTTTTCGCCTGCTTTCACCATTGGCAATTGTAGCTTTTATCGGATCTGTTATACTTTCGAGTATGCCGATCGATAATCCATTTTTTGTTTTGCCACTGAACTTAGTGGCTCCGAGTATTGAAGTATTGCCGGGCACATCACCATATTCACCCACATTCAATGATGGATATCCATGTGGTTCACCGCCAATACGTCGCGAATAAAAAAGTAAGTCCTGATCATATTCTCCACCTGCCGCCGAACCAGCCACCTGGTAATTAAAAAGATTATTATTCTCAACAAAAAAGGGTCGCTGTTCATTAAAGAAAACTTCATAGCCATCCAGCCGGATAGAGCCCGGATCAGCTTCCACCTGTCCGAAATCAGGATTGATAGTGAAGTCAAGAATCATATCACGAGTGATACCAAGTTTTCCATCAAGGCCAATAGACAATTTATTTTTCGAACCATCAAGGAATGGATTAC
>JBATMM010000104.1:0-6178 GCA_049289835.1 Saprospiraceae bacterium
GCTTTAACCGGCTTCCTGAAACCACTTCCAAGTTCATTGATGACAATGCTTAAAGGTGTACCCATATCAACTTCGTAAATCCCCGGACGATTGAAATAGCCATCCAGAGAAATCAACTTTGTACCCGTTGACTTAGCCGTTCCGACCGCTGCAAAAGCCTTTCCTCCATGTTGCAAGATAAATGGAAGATTAGCTAAAGTCTCCACATTATTGACTACAGTAGGTTGATTGAACAAACCTTTTTGTGTTGGATAAGGAGGTCGCACACGCACTTCCGGACGCTGTCCTTCAATCGAAGAAAGTAGAGCCGTCTCTTCGCCACAGATATATGCACCTTGTGCTTTTATGATTTTGAATTCAAACGAAAAATCTGAACCGTTGATATTTTCGCCAATCAGTTTTTCATTACGCAATGTTTCAACACATTCATTGACGATGTCAACCGATTCTGGATATTCGCCGCGGATATACACAACACCATAAGCGGCACCTGTAATGTATCCTGCGATCATCATGCCCATCAGCATCGCATGCGGCCGCTGTTCCATGATGTACCGATCGGAATACGCACCCGGATCACCTTCATCAGCATTGCATACGATAAACTTTGTATTTGACACAGCATTCCTGCAAGAGTCCAGTTTGAATGCCATAGAAAATCCTGCACCACCACGTCCACGCAGCCCCGAATCTTTTAATTCTTCTAAAAGTATCTCCGGTGTCTTTTGCAGGCAGGCAAGAAATATTTTATAATAATCATGCACCGCTCCATACTCACTTGTAAGTATCGGAGTGCCTGTACTTCCAACATGATATTGATCGGGTTCAGTTGATATTCCCTTTTTGATGTTTATGATATCATTGATATCATCACCTGAATAATTTCTACCATTGAGATGAAACGAACTGTTTTCATGGCATCTACCCAGGCAACACATTTCGCCTGTTTCATCTTTAGAAAAATGCTCACTTAGCGTAGCCTCTAATTTTCCCTGAGTGCCGGCAGTAAGACAGGCACTGCCATTACAGATATACACCTTCTTTCCTTGATTGTCCGGCTTCAGAAAATCATAAAATGAAACTGAACCATACACATTGGCCTTGCCTACAAGAAATTCAGAACGGAGTCTCTCCATATCCTCTTCACCAGGAGTGCCTGTAGCTTTGGCAGCGATGCCCAGTTCTTCGAAAAGATTTTTTGCAAGGCCTTTACGGCCGGAGAGATCACTTAGATTTTTCGACATGGAGATGTTGATTTACAGGTCCGGTCATCATTCCTGCAGGTTCATTCGCGACCTGGTTGTGATTAGAGTACACCGTTAATTTTTTATTCCTGCAAAAAGCCATTAAGGAGATTCCTCCTTCTTCAGCATAATCAACAGCGAGAGAAGAAGGCGCTGAAACCGCCGCAATAAAAGGTATACCCGCAGCTTTAGCTTTGTTGACAATTTCATATGAGACTCTGCCGCTGACTGTCATGCATTTGACTTTATCTAATAACCGATGGTTGATTAAATAACCGATGACTTTATCAACAGCATTATGTCTGCCAATATCTTCCTGCACAGTGAGCAGTTCGCCGTCAATTGTAAATGCTCCTGCAGCATGTGTGCCACCGGATTGCTGAAATGATTTTTGTTTGCTACTCACCTGATCAAACATCGTGGATACTAACGAGGGATCAAGAATTTCATGATTTGAAACCCGTTCATCATTCGCATCATCCAGAGAAGTTTTTCCGCAGATCCCACAGGAAGATGCACTGATCACATTACGTGTTCCGGCAAAATCTTTCAATATAAGAGTAGGAGGTATCTTTACGTTTACAGATGAGATAAAGCCTTCCTCATTGACACCGGTTATCTCAATGACAGGATCTTCCATCAGACTACGAAAAACATTTTCTGAAAATAACAAACCGCGAACCAGGTCTTTTTCATTACCGGGAGTTTGCATCGTCACCGTAAATGGAATGTCATTGACAGAGATAGCAAGAGGTACCTCAATAGCAAGTATATCTTCTACCTGGGAAAACTTTCCTTCATTATAAAATAACCCGTTGTATCGTTCGACGTTCATTACCTGCTTAAGAAGTTCTATGAAGTTACGACAAACCAGTTATAACCCCATTTTCATCGATGTCCATCCCTTCAGATGCCGGTACGACGGGAAGTCCGGGCATACGCATCATCTCACCCAATATCGGTATGACAAACCCTGCGCCTGCTGCCACTTCGACTTCGCGGATATTAATGGAGAAGTTGACAGGCCTCCCGATTTTTTTCTCATCATCCGAAAATGATTTTTGTGTTTTGGCCATACAGACAGGCAATCCATCAAAACCGTTTCTGACCAATTCTTTTAATTGTGAAATCGCTTTCAGCGAATAATTCACTTGAGAAGCTCCATATATTTCTGTAGCGATGAGCATGATTTTTCCTTCAATAGAAAGGCTCCAGTCGTATAAAGGATGATATGCATTTACTCCGCTTTCAATACTGTCCAATACAGCCTGTGCAAGATCTGTAGTGCCATCACCACCGAGTGACCATCCCTTTGACACTACAGCATTGACCCCCATGGATTTGCATTTCTCTTTCACCAGATTTATTTCTTCATCTGTATCCGAATAGAAATGGTTGATCGCCACGACAGGAGTGAGTCCGAATTTTTTACAATTTTCAATATGCTTTTCCAGATTTTCAAATCCCTTTTTTACTTTAAGCACACTAGGTGTGTTATATTCCTCTTTCTTAGCTCCACCATGATGCCGAAGGGCTCGTATTGTAGCCACCAATACCAGTGCTTTTGGCTTTAATCCGGCGACTGGACATTTGATATCAAGAAATTTTTCAGCCCCGAGATCAGCGCCGAATCCGGCTTCGGTCACAACATAATCGCATAATGACATTCCCGTTTTTGTAGCGATTATAGAATTGGTTCCCTGGGCGATGTTGCCAAAAGGGCCGCCATGAATGATGGCAGGATTACCTTCAAGTGTTTGAACAAGATTTGGTTTAATGGCGTCCTTAAGCAGTATTGCCATAGCGCCTTGTGCTTTCAATTCACGTGCAAATACCGGCCTTCGATCAAATGTGGACCCTATAAAAATATTACCCAGTCTCTTTTTCAGATCATCAAAATCTTTAGCAAGACAAAGTATAGCCATCACCTCCGAAGCCGCAGTAATATTGAATCCATCTTCGCGTGGAATGCCATTAGCTGAGCCCCCAAGACCGATGACCATCTGGCGCAGCGCACGATCGTTCATATCCATCACTCTTTTCCAGACAATCGTGCGGGGATCAATATTCAGATTGTGAGTTTTATTCTGAATATTATTATCAATCAATGCGGCGAGCAGATTATTTGCTTTTTCAATAGCAGAAAAATCTCCCGTAAAATGAAGGTTAATGTCAACCATGGGAATGACCTGAGAATTGCCACCACCCGCTGCACCTCCTTTCATTCCGAATACAGGGCCAAGTGAAGGTTCACGCAATACGACCATGGCTTGTTTCCCTATCTTATTCAGCCCATCAGTTAGGCCGATTGACACCGTGGTCTTACCTTCCCCGGCAGGTGTGGGATTGATAGCAGTCACCAATATCAGATTACTCTTTGCTACTTTCTCTTCATTGATCAGACTGAGTGGCAGCTTGGATTTATACTTGCCATAGTATTCAAGGTCATCCTGATTGATGGATAGTTTAGCCGCGATTTCTTTGATATGCCTGATGTCAGCTGATTGTGCGATTTCGAGATCGGTAAGGGTTGTTGCGTTTTTCATAAGTAGATAACGAATATTGTCTTTAATTAATCTTCCGGGGGATGAATATATACCCTCAAAAGAATCCTAAATAAATGGTTACGGCCAATATCAAATTTTAAAATGTTATAAGCAGACAACCACGGCGCGTAAATTAATAAAACCCTTTTGAATACACCTATAGCCCTCAGTTAACCATTCTTTTGCACATACCAAAACTATCATTTCCAATTCTGAGGCGTTATAAGTTGATATTATCTCTGATCACAATATGTACTACAACTTTCAATCCATATTTTTCAGGAAGGATGTTGGGTATGTTTTAGAATCAAATTGAATTTGGCAACATCAACATTACATCGTTAAAAGTCTTTAGTTTTGCCTGTCAGGGATAATATATTTCACCTGTTTTACAATTACAAAAACAAAAAAATCCACACCCTAAATGAAATACATACTTATAACTTCTTTCCTTGTATTCCTGGCCGGAAATGCCATATCTCAAAATGATATGATTGGATATGGATTCAGAGCTGGCCTCAGCATGGGTCAATACACTGGTCCTTCAGAAACAGGACCCAATGGAGAAACACTTGAAACAAATAAGCTGGCCAGTGGATTTCATATCGGGATGACGATCAACTTTAAATTTGGTGATTTAATGGGTCTTCGCACAGAACTTATGTTTTCCCAGCGGGGCACCGATTATCTATACAAAGGGCCTTCATATTATGTACTGGGTCGAAATACATTAACACCCATCACCATAGCAGGCACCAGAAAACAATCCACCAAAGTCTCTAACGCTTACCTGGATGTTCCTCTCGTCCTTTATTATAGAATCAAAAGCTTTGAAATTTCCGGTGGTTTGAATACAGGCCTTTTGATTTCTTCTGCTGCAGGAGGAAGTTTAACCTTTGATGGAGTTTCACCTATTACCGGTGCGGCCCTGACACCGTATACAATCAATCTTAATTATAATTATAAAAAAGACAAAGCGGGTACTGCCTCCACTACGACTCAACCTATAAATATTAATGGGAGAGATTACTTTGAACCGACTATTATCGGTGCTTATTATGATTTTACGGAAAAGGATAAAAATCTTTTCAAAACATTGGACTTCGGACTGGTTGCCGGACTGTCCTATTTTTTAAACCAGGGTCTGTTTCTTGGCGTCAAGTATGTACATGGCCTCGGCGATGTAGACAGGAACAATTATGACATATCCCTTCAATCGTTGCATACCGATGGGAGTCATATTCCACGCAGTGATACCAACAAAAGCAGATCATGGCAGTTTAGCGTAGGGTTTGCATTTTAAAATGATAAAGGCAGCGTGGAAAAAACTAATCTTAGCCAATTACACCATCGACACTGAAGTATTGTCTGACTATTTACCATTCAAGACTGAATTTGATCATTGGGACAATCACTGTTTCTTGAGCCTTGTCGGATTCATGTTTTTGGATACGACAGTTTTAGGCATTAAATTCCCTTTCCATGTAAACTTTGAAGAAGTCAATCTGAGATTCTATGTCCGGCATCAACAGGATGGCAGATGGAAACGCGGAGTGGTCTTTATCAAAGAGATTGTTCCTCTTCCGGGAATAACTCTCGTAGCGAATACCGTTTATCATGAGCATTATCATACCATGCCCATGAAGCACACCTGGAATCTTACACCCGATGAATTGAATGTTGAATACAAATGGAAAAAACAAAGATGGCACTCACTCGCCATTACCACTGACTTTACGCCTATAGAAATGACCAAAGGAAGCGAACAAATGTTTTTTACAGATCAACATTGGGGATATACAAAAATTAATTCCGGATTGACATCGGAGTACGAAGTAGCTCATCCGGACTGGACATATTACAAAACAAAAAATCATCAGATCGATGTAGATTTTGGAACCCTTTATGGAAAAGAATTTTCATTCCTTACAAATCAAAAGCCATATTCAGTCTTTCTGGCTGAAGGCTCTGATATTTCATTAAGGAAAAGCCGCAAGATTCAATAGGCAATAGGCAAAGGGCAATAGGCAAAAAGGAAAAGAAGGACGCGGACGGTTACTGAGCTGCGGTTGCTGAGCTGAAGCACATGGATGAGTGATGCAGGTCGAAGTATAGCAAAAGGTTGAGTGGAGCAGGTCGAAGTATTATTTTAGAAAAATTAAGATTAAATAGGATTAATTTCTTGATCATAAAACAATTCGCAATAAGTAATTCGCAAAAAGGTTAATTTAAAAATCGAAAATCGAAAATCGAAAATCGAAAATCGAAAATCGAAAATCGAAAATCGAAAATCGAAAATCGAAAATCGAAAATCGAAAATCGAAAATCGAAAATCGAAAATTGAAAATTTCCCAGGATAATCAATGTAAAATCAAGTAAGCCATTGTC
>JBATMM010000105.1:0-17494 GCA_049289835.1 Saprospiraceae bacterium
GCTGTACTTGCTGATGATGAGATTATGTTGTGTATAAAGCCCGGTGAACATGGTTCAACGTATGGTGGCAATCCGCTGGCTTGTGCAGTGGCACATGCTTCTCTTGAAGTATTGAAAGATGAAAGACTAGATGCCAATGCGATGCATCTTGGAAAAATATTCAGGACACGAATGCAGGCTATTGTAGATAAGTATCCGATTGTGTTGCTTGTGCGTGGTAAAGGGCTACTTAATGCAATTGTCGTAGATGATGATGAAGATGGTCATATGGCCTGGGATATGTGCCTGGCTTTGGCAGTGAAAGGATTATTGGCTAAACCAACACATGGAAATATCATTCGCTTTGCACCACCGCTGGTGATGACAGAAGATCAACTACATGAATGTTGTGATATTATTGAAGATGTGATGGCGAATTTCAAATAATAGTATCTGAAATGCCATCGTTGAAATTTGTTTTAATAGCAAGTTCAATTTTCTTTGATAACTCTATTAATTATTCCTGATCATTTGATCGATGTCACGAACTTGTTCAATCAATAATCTCACTCCATCATTGAAAATCACAAAATCAGAAAGTGGAATTTTCTTTTCATCTGGCCATTGATTGCTGATGCGTTGCAGAATTTTTTCTCGAGCGACTTTATTTCTTTGCATTACTCTTGATACCCGGATTTCTTCTGATGCAACGATGAGAATTATTCCATCAAACCGATCAGTAAGATTCTCTTCAAAGAGGATTGCGCTTTCTTGTATTAAATAAGGTGCAGTGAGTTGTTCAGGTTGGGATGACCATTCCACTAAATCCTTAAAAACAGCTGGATGAACGATAGAATTCAGTTTAAGTAACTGTTCACGGTCATTAAAAACCCTGGAAGCCATCCAGGATGTGTTCAATTCTAAGTTATCGGAATAAGCTTCCTGACCAAAAAGATCAATAATTTTTTTTCGGAGTTCTTCATTTGCATTCATCAGCAGTTTTGCTCTCGCATCAGAATTGTACACGGGGATGCCCAATGTAGTAAAAATGGAAGCGACAGTTGTTTTGCCAGAGCCTATCCCGCCTGTAAGTCCGATAAGTTTCATCTGACGGCTAATTTCCAAATAAAATATGGATGGATCATCTTCAAATATCTTTTAGACAATGATTTCTCCCGGAAGGAATTCAATGGTAATGTCTAAATGTTGAACGTATTCCTCAAGAGTTTTGAAATCCATTTTACTGTATTGTTTTAAGGTGTTCATTAAATTTTCTTCAATAGCTGTCTTTGAAAAACTGAGAATGAGTGATGCTTTTTCACCGAAGGACTCCTCTGTAACAGGAATCCCTGTTTGTTTGCAATAATTGAGTAAATGTGGGTATGTTTCATAACTCATCTTTATTCGAACCTGCGAAAAAACATGTCGTTGAACTATAACACCTGATTCAATCGCATTTGCAGCACTTGTCTTATACGCTTCGATCAATCCCGGTACGCCCAGCTTAGTGCCACCGAAATAGCGCACCACCACGATCATGACATTGGTGATATTATGTTTTATTAGTTGGCCTAGAATTGGCTTCCCGGCCGAACCTGAAGGTTCACCATCATCATTTGATCGTTCCAGGGAAGCTTCCGGAAATAGTCGAAGAGCTGTGCAGAAATGCCGGGCTTTAGGATGTTCTTTTCTGATCCTATATAATATCGCAGCTACATTCGGTTCGCTTTCTACAGGAAATGCATAAGCCAGGAACTTACTGCCGCGATCCATATAATATCCCTCAGAAGGTTGTCCCAGGGTGAGAAACTGATCAATCATTCGTATTGATATTTCAGTATTGATTGACATCTTCTTTTAGATAATAACCCTCCGGAGTCCATTATATATTGGGTTTACGTATTGTTAACAGGCTAAAATTAATTTTTTGATCATCTTTGTAGCGTACAGATGTGATCATATTTTCATTTCTTAGCAGGCATGATTATTTGTCAAAAATACACCACTTGGAACGAAGCCTGACTCAATATGATGCCGTCATCGCAAGATGCAAAAAATTGTTTTTAAGCAAGAACAAAGACTATGGCACAGCATGGCGGGTGCTTCGATTGAGTTCGCTTACAGACCAGATTTATATTAAAGCATCACGAATCAGGAATATTGAGGAACAGGGCAGTCATAAGGTAGATGACAATATTGAAGATGAATATGTAGGTATCATCAACTATTGCCTCCTTGCATTGATTCAGAGTTGCCTTACACAAGACAAGAGACAAGAAATTCCAACAGATGAATTGAGTAATCTCTATGATCGGTTTGTGATTGAAACGCGCTCTTTATTTGAGCGAAAGAATCATGACTATGGGGAGATATGGCGCGATATGCGGATCAGCAGCTATACGGATCTAATCCTCATGAAAATATTGAGAATCAAACAAATTGAGGATAACAATGGTTTACTCCTTGCCTCTGAAGGTGTGGATGCTAATTATATGGATATCATCAATTACTGCATATTTGGATTAATAAGAATGGAAGAACTCACTTCATTATGACGTTACTACGACTCCTTTTATACATTGCGATCATAGCATTAGTGCTTACTATCCTCATCGGATGGTGGAAGAAAGGGCATAAGTCCTGGCTGATGTCTTTCCTCCAAAATTTTGCCGGTGTATTATTTATTGTCTCAGGTATGGTGAAGGCCATTGATCCCATAGGGACAGCTTTCAAAATGGAGGAATATTTTACGGAGTTTGAATATACGTTCGCCCATACTTGGTTTAGTTTTCTTGGACCTGTGTTTCAGTTTCTGAGCAAGATCTCTTTGGTTTTCTCCGTGGGTATGATTTTGTACGAGATTATTTTAGGGGTGATGCTCATCATGGGACAACGATCCAAGTTGATCAGTTGGGCATTTCTGTTGTTGGTTGGATTCTTTACTGTTTTGACAGGATTCACTTATCTGACAGGTTATGTGCCAAGCGAAGTGTCATTCTTTGAGTTTTCAAAATGGGGTCCTTATGTCGTCTCAAATATGCGGGTTACGGACTGTGGATGTTTTGGGGATTTTATTAAACTGGAACCGAAGACTTCGTTTTTCAAAGATCTTGGACTTCTGATTCCATCCTTCTTTTTTGTCTTTAAGCATAGAGATATGCACCAGTTATTTACTCCACGGATAAGGGCGATCATCACGACGACGGCCACTCTTTTCGTTTTGCTGTTCTGTCTCAATAACGCTGTATGGAATCTTCCTGTAGTTGATTTCAGGCCTTTTAAGGTTGGAACTAACCTATATGAAAAAAGAGAACAGGAACAGGCCGCTGCAGCAGCTGTGCAGATCACAGGTTGGAAGCTGAAGAATATCAAGACCGGTGTATTGGTTGAATTACCTAATAAGCAATACATGTCTGAACTGGCTAAGTATCCAAAAACTGAATGGTCAGTTGTTGAACAGATAAAAACCAAACCTGCAATCGAAGCTACTAAAGTGAGTGATTTTAGTATCACCGATCATGATGGTATTGATGTAGCCGATGATATCCTGACTGATTCGAATGATGTGTTTTTGATCATTGCTTACAAGCTGGAAGGTGATTCACGGACTGAGGAGTTTATGCTACCTGATACATTGTGGCGGGTGGATACTGTCAGAACTAAAGCGGATAGTTTTATACTTGTAAAAAATGTGGCTTCAATAGTGTCTAAAAGCGTTGCCAAAGTGGCTTATACCTGGAATCCTGATTATCTCCGGGATTATAATGAGAAGGTAAATCCATTGATGAAGGAAGTCATGAAACAAGGGGCTAAAGTCTACGCGATCGCCGGTGGAGCAGGGAGTGATATGGAAAATTCCTTCAAAGCGGCTACAGACGGTGGGTATGACTGGTATGAAGCTGATGAAGTTCTCCTGAAGACGATCATTCGGTCGAATCCGGGGGTGGTTCATTTGAAAGCAGGTAAAGTGCTGGAAATGTGGCATATACGACATCTGCCGACAACATTGAAGATAAATTGAGAGGTATTTAATAATAAACAATAAGCAAACACATAAAATATTTTATTATTCGTTCTTGTAAGGATAGTACAAATAGCTTTTATTTGTGGTCTTATGTTCGTTGAATCAATCTGAGGTATAATCCCATATGGTAAGCAGGAGAAGTATAAGGGTCAAAGTGATGCAGTTGCTCTACTCGCTTGATCGTGACCCGGGAGTAACCCACCAAGAGATCTTAACCCGATATGATCAGGCTGTGGATCTGGCTTTTGAGAGCCTGCTCTTCAATCTTTACCTCATGATGGAAATCACTCATTATGCTGTTGTGGACAGAGACACCCGTCATGGGAAGTTGCGTCCTGACCAGGATGATCTGACCTGGAATGCCAAGCTTTTTGATAATGACCTTATTCAAAGTTTATTCACCAACAAAGTCCTCAGGAAATATTTTGATGACAGAGCTTTTCGTTCCCGTCTGGATCCGGACATGCTGTTGAAAATGTATAATTCATTTGCTAAAACACCTGAATATAAAAAATACATTTTTTCAGATGTTGATGAAGCCGGCCACAGAGAATTTCTGCTCAATATATACAGAGACATCCGTAAGAATGAAATCTATGAAGAAATCGTAGATGATCAATATCCTTTCTGGCAGGAAGACAAATCACTCGTCATCGGCGCTTTTAAAAAGATCATTAAGCAGCTGCCGGAAAAAAATGACAGATTTTTTGATGAGTATCGCCCTGATGATGATACAGTGATTGATTTCGGTCGCAAGCTCATCGGTGTCACGATGGAACAAAATGAAGAGCTTGAAAAACTGATCGAGCCGACACTTAAAAACTGGGACATGGAACGACTCGCTGTCCTGGATGTCATCATTATAAAAATGGCATTGGTTGAATTTTTATTCTTTCCTACAATACCGACCAAAGTGACGCTTGATGAATATGTGGATGTCTCAAAAGAATACAGCACACCCAAGAGCAAAGATTTTGTCAATGGTATTCTGGACAAGCTGATGAAGACACTCAGTGAAGAACAAAAAATCAAGAAAGAAGGGCGGGGATTATTAGAAGAATAGGGGTGAAGAATAATTCCGGAGAAGAAATTAAAACTGATATTTATCTAAAATAATCATAGGCTATACCTGATGCAGGAAAAAGCACTAATTCTTGATTTCGGAGCACAATACACCCAGTTGATTGCACGCCGGGTGAGAGAGGCAGAGATCTTCAGTGAGATCATTCCTTACCATTCTTTACCTGCTCAGATACCTACCGGTGTTAAGGCATTGATCCTTTCGGGAAGTCCATTTTCTGTAAAAGATGCTAATGCTCTTCGACCAGATTTAAAATCCTGGATAGGCAAAATTCCAATACTTGGTATTTGTTACGGCGCTCAATATATCGCTGATGAATTCGGTGGTAAGGTCGCCAGGTCTGATAAACGAGAATATGGGAAAGCCAAACTTCACATCCGTACTCCGCAACATCCATTATTTGCGGGGATACCTGATGGTTCGCAAGTATGGATGTCTCATGGAGATAGTATTCTTGAGATTCCCACAGGATACCAGTTGCTCGCAGAAACAGAGAGTATACCCGTAGCAGCTTACGCAAGTTCGGAAGGTCAGTTTGATCAAATGGTCTGTGGTGTACAGTTTCATCCTGAAGTCACACATTCAATCATAGGCTCACGTTTGCTGACTAATTTTCTCAGAGGAATTGCAGGATTTAAGGAAAGATGGACTCCTGAATTATTTATTGAAGAGACTGTTTCTCAGATCCGGCAGCAGACGAATGGTGAGGATGTCCTGATGGCGCTGTCCGGTGGAGTGGATAGTACAGTAGGTGCGCAATTAATACATAAAGCTATAGGGGATAAGCTTCATTGTTTTTTTATTGATAATGGGCTTTTGCGGAAAAATGAATTTCGCCGCGTATTAGATCGCTATGCGGAGATGGGACTTAATGTTCATGGCATTGATGCTAAAGAAAAATTCTATGATGCTTTGGCCGGTATCTCCGATCCTGAAACAAAGCGAAAAGCAATCGGTCGATTATTCATTGAAGTATTTGAAGAAGAATCCGCAGCTTTTCCAAAAGTCAAATGGCTGGGCCAAGGCACGATTTATCCTGACGTGATAGAATCGATTTCTGTACATGGCCCTTCAGCAACAATTAAGTCGCATCACAATGTGGGTGGCCTTCCTGACACACTTAAGCTGAAAATTATTGAACCACTGCGAATGTTATTTAAAGATGAAGTGAGGAAAGTTGGTTATGCGTTAAACATTCCTTCTGAAATATTGGAGCGGCATCCTTTTCCGGGTCCCGGATTGGCGATCAGGATTATTGGTGATGTGACACCTCAGAAGGTGGCTACATTGCAGGATGCCGATGAGATTTATACAGCTCTTTTGAGAAAGCATGGATGGTATGATAAAATCTGGCAGTCAGGTGCAATACTTTTACCGGTGCAATCCGTTGGTGTGATGGGTGATGAAAGAAGTTATGGATATACCATAGCGCTTCGGGCGGTTGATTCGGTCGATGGCATGACGGCAGAGTGGAGTAGATTGCCAAATGATTTATTGGCGGAGATATCAAGTGAAATAATAAATAAAGTAAAAGGGATCAACAGAGTCGTCTATGACATCAGTACCAAACCACCTGCTACGATTGAATGGGAGTAGGATAGTTGTCGGCTGTCTGATCATCATTTCTCTCTTCGCATGTTCTGCCACAAAGCATACAAAAAAAACAGAACCTCCTGTTACACCTAAAACAGAAGAAAAAGTCAAAGTGTATGATCCTGCAACTGGAACCTACATTCTTGTTCCCAGAGATGTAGTAAAAGTAGACACGATCCTTTGGTCAGAGGATCCCACACCACCGATCATCACAGACAAGGACATCAAAGTTGATCATCCTGACAAGAAGATCAGGTATGATATCAGTCTGTTAGTTCCTTTCAATACAGATCAGTATATATTTGGTGATCAGCTTGATCCAAAGCTTGGACGATTTCTTCAGTATTATGCGGGTATGAAAATAGCTGCTGCTGAATTTGAAGACTTAGGGTATCCTGTCACTTTACACGCCTTCGATATAAAGAATTCAATGACGGAGTTAACGACAATTCTAAAAGAATATACAGTTAAAAATTCTGATGTCATTGTGGGTCCATATGAGAAAGAGAATTTAGAAGAAGTAGCTTCATTTGGTCTTCAGCATGATAAAATAGTTGTTTCACCCTGGCTTCCTACATTTAGTACTGAAAAAGAAAATCCATTCTTTATCCAGGTTGTTCCCGGACTGAGCACACATGCTGAAGCGATCATGAGTTTCATCGGTGATGAAATGAAAGAAAAAAAAGTATACCTGGTGGCCAGAAACAATCCTGCAGAGATCAACAGACTTCAACTTTTTAAAAAGAATGTGAATATAAAAACAGAAGATCTGATCATTGATGATGCCTCTGTTGAATTGCAAAAAACGAATTTGAGCAAATTGCTCGACGATAATGGTACTATATTTATTTTGCCTTATTACTCCCGCTCAGACGAAACGTTTGTCAATTCATTTATGCGAAAATTGCACGCTGATAAAGAGTTGAAAGAAGTTATTGTGTTTGGATTGCCACAATGGACCGGATTCAATAATCTTAATCCGAATTATATGGAGAGTCTTTCTGTACATATCAGCAGCACTACTTTTGTTGATGTAGATCATCCGTTTTACCATGATTTCCGTGAGCGTTTTTACAATGAATTTCATACGCTACCTGATCAGCAGGCTTTCATCGGATATGATTTATTGCATTGGATAGGCAAGACGCTTGCTCAGGATGGCCCGAAAGGACTCATTGGCCACCAATCAATAGTAGACTTTGGGTTGGCTTCAGGTTTTGATCTTAAGCCTGTATTCAAAACAGATACGATGAATGTATCTGAAATGAAAACTCCGCTTTATTATGAAAATTCGAGAATAAGGATTCTCAAATATGTCAACCAGGATTTTACGCTGGTCAGATAAATCAGGATAATTGAGACAGAGCTTTTTCTATTCTTGAAGCCGAGTCCTTAAGTTTTGCTTCTGACGTGGCATAGGATAAACGTATGCAACGATCATTTCCAAAAGCGGCTCCGGATACAGTACTCACAAGAGCTTCTGCCAAAAGATATAAACTCAGGTCATCAGCATCTTTTATGACCGATCCATTTTTAGCTGTTTTTCCAAAATAAGCTGACACATCAGGAAAAATATAAAATGCGCCTTGAGGTCTGTTGACTAACAGAAGAGGAATTTGTTCTAATAAACTAATGATCAGATCGCGCCTGACATGAAATGCTTTGGCCATATCAATGGTTGGTTTTTGATCAGCATCTAAAGCAGTAACAGCGGCTTTCTGACCGAAAGATGTGGCACCACTTGTCACCTGGCCCTGAATCTTTGTACATGCATCAGCGATCCATGTTGGAGCTGCAATGTATCCCAGTCTCCATCCGGTCATCGCATAAGCTTTGGACATACCATTGATGATCACCGTTCGATCCTGCATATTGTCAATGGAAGCTATGGTATAATGACGGTCAGCGAAATTGATATGCTCATAGATTTCATCAGAGACGACCAAAACATGTTCATATGATTGAAGCATTGTTGCTATGGCTTTCAATTCATCGTAAGAAAAAACTGAACCGCTTGGATTGCAGGGAGAAGAATAAAGAATAAACTTCGTGCGGTCTGTGATCAATGCTTCAATCTGAGCGGCAGTGCATTTGAAATCATTTTCAATGTTGGAATACGCTATGACAGGTACACCTCCGGTCATTTTAATGATTTCATAGTAAGAAACCCAATAAGGTGCAGGGATGATAACTTCGTCTCCCGGATCAAGTAATGCTGCACAAAGATTATATACGCTTTGTTTTGCACCGTTGGATACTACGATTTGATTGGGCGTGTATTGAAGGTCATTTTCTCTCGCCAGTTTACGAACGATAGCTTCACGTAGTTCAAGGAGACCGTTGACAGGCGTATATTTTGTATAACCTTCATCAAGTGCTTTTTTGGCAGCTTCCTTGATGTGGGTTGGGGTATCGAAGTCCGGCTCACCTAAGCTCAGATCAATGACATCCTGTCCTTTCGCTTTTAATTCTCTGGCCATCTTAGCCATTTTCAGGGTTGCGGACTCCTGCATCTCCATTACCAGCCTCGAAAGGGAAAGGGTAGACATATCGCTATTCATCATCTTGTCGGATATTATTTAATTTGGGGCTAAGTTACCAACAGAATGAATAAAAAATCAGAGGAATTAAGCCGGCGTCAAAGCGAGGCACTTTTAGGAGGTGGTCAGGACCGGATTGATCAGCAGCACGCAAAGGGAAAACTTACGGCCAGGGAGAGAATACAACTATTATTTGATGAAGGTAGTTTTGAAGAAATCGGGATGATGGTGGTGCATAGGTCATCTGATTTCGGGATGGACCAGCAGCATTTCTATGGTGATGGGGTAGTAACGGGTTATGGGACTATTGAAGGGCGCCTGGTGTATGCATATGCTCAGGATTTTACTGTTTTTGGCGGAGCCCTTTCAGAGACGCATGCTGAAAAGATTTGCAAGATCATGGATCTGGCGATTGAAAATGGAGTGCCTGTCATAGGGCTCAATGATAGTGGTGGTGCACGTATCCAGGAAGGCGTGAGGTCACTCGGAGGGTATGCTGATATTTTTTATCGCAATGTCAAAGCATCGGGAGTCATACCTCAGATCAGTGCTATCATGGGTCCATGTGCCGGTGGCGCAGTTTACAGCCCTGCTATGACAGATTTCACTATCATGGTGGAAGGAAGCTCATACATGTTTGTGACGGGCCCTAATGTGGTAAAAACGGTCACTAACGAAGAAGTGACAAGTGAAGCATTAGGTGGTGCCATGACACATGCGACCAAATCAGGTGTCACTCATCTCACGGCAGCTAATGATGTTGATTGCATTAGACAGATCAGAAAGTTGCTGAGCTTTATGCCTCAAAGCAATACTGCTACTCCTCCTTCGATCTTATATAACACAGATGATGAATACAGGCCGGGATTAAACGATATCATTCCTGAAAGCTCAGCCACTCCATACCAGATGAAAGATGTCATTCATGAGTTGGTGGATGAAAATTCATTTATGGAGATTCATGAGCATTTTGCTGCAAATATTGTGGTTGGATTTGGGCGTATGGGTGGAAGAAGCCTCGGCATAGTAGCTAATCAGCCGTGGCATCTTGCAGGTGTTTTGGATACAATCGCTTCACGAAAGGCTGCCCGATTTGTGCGATTTTGTGATTGTTTTAATATTCCATTGTTAGTGTTGGTGGATGTGCCCGGTTTTTTACCTGGTACGCATCAGGAATGGGATGGTATAATTCAACAGGGCGCTAAATTGCTATATGCATTCAGTGAGGCTACCGTGCCAAGGATAACGCTCATCACCCGTAAAGCTTATGGAGGCGCATATGATGTCATGAATTCAAAACATATCGGAGCCGATTTCAATTTCGCGTGGCCTTCAGCAGAAATTGCAGTGATGGGTGCGAAAGGAGCGTCAGAAATTATTTTTAAAAAAGAAATTCAAAGCAGTAGCAATCCCCAGGCTACACTGAGTGAAAAAGAAAAAGAATATGGTGATTTATTTGCCAATCCATACCAGGCAGCTGAGCGCGGATTCATCGATGAAGTGATACGGCCAGAGGAATCAAGAAGGAAAATATTAAAAGCACTTGTTGTATTGACGAATAAGAAGAAATCAAGGCCATTCAGAAAACATGGTAATATTCCACTTTAGCAGATACGATGATGAAAGATTTTCTGATAGAAATGTTCGATATAAACCGGGAAGCCAATATTAAAATGGTTTCTGCTATCAAAAAACTCGAGGTTCAGGCAGAGTGTCTCAGAGATCTTAGTCATTTGGCAAATTGTCAATATAAATGGCTGGATAGAATTATGATTTTTCCAAATGAATCTGAGTTGGACTGGTGGAATCCGGTTTATACACCCGAGGAGTTACCTTTTCATTTTAAAGAAAGCACGCAGCGATGGATTTCTTATATGTCAGACATGAATGAAGATGAATTGGATTTAATTAAGAATTACATAGGCTACGATGGCAGTACCTGGGAAGCCAGGCTTAAGGATATAGCACTCCAATTGATATTTCATTCCTTTCATCATCGTGCACAGATCCAGATGATGATCAGGGCACAAGGACACAGGCCCGGATTCATAGACTATATCGGATATAAGCAAAAAAAAACCGGGTCAAACTGATACAGATTGACCCGGTTTTTTTTCTTTAGCTATATTTTATTCACTTTAATAAGAACCTTTGACCAGTTTCACCGGCCATGTATTTCCTTGGTACGAAATGAATGCGAAGTAAAATCCGCTGGGAAGTGAATTGATTTCGAATAGTGAGCCACTTGATATTTTTTCCCTGTAATCTATCAACTTACCGGTTGAATTATATAAGGACAAGTAGAAGTCTTTCTTCGCAAGCACAATAGGTAAGGATCCATTATTGAGTATCTGGAAAATTTCATCTCTATCCACATTTGTCGTAGCCACGGTATCAATTTTACACTCAACAGCACCAGGTTGTATATAACCAAAGCAAGCCTGGTTGTCAGCATCAGTGACCAGAAATTCAAAAGAAGTATTGTCTGAAGGAAAAGGACCGATTTCAACTGGTAATTGGTCATAGCTGAAATTGCCATAAATGTTACCATTACCTACAACATTGAACCCTGAATCACCTACTTCCTGATATTGAAAGTTGAGAATGAAAAAGAAATTACCGGCAGAGTCACATGGTGAAAGAGAATATTCAAGAGTGGAAATATCACATGGATGTGGTCCACAAACAGGTCCCTCAAATTCGAAGTTGGAACAACAATTGAAATTGTCATGCTCACATATCGTAATCGCATATTCGCCTGAAGTATTTGAATGAAACTGGTTTACAATAATTGGGATCTGATTGAAAGTGTAAAACCCAAGATTTTGATTTCCTGTATATACATCAAATCCTATTGCTGTCACATTCTGATACTGAAAATTGATAATGGCTCCAAATGTTGAATCTGAATTGCAGGCAAAAGTCTGAACGGAGATATCAAATATGCTGCATACATGATTTATGCAGGGATTGACATAGGCAAAGGATGCACAACAATCCGGAGAGCCCAATGCACAAACTTCCAGCGTCGTACTGTCACCACCCACCAATGGGAATTCAGGTATATGGATAACGCCGGGATCTGTGTGATACGTGCCGATAAAAAGATTATTAGCATAAATCTGCACAGAATCTGTAGGAAGATTATTCCACCAAAAATCAATGTCCAGTGGATACGTCAAGGAATCACATGGTCCTGGGGTTGCAGTGAGCTCATAAATATGACAGGTACCTCCTCCAATGCAATCAGGGGTAAAGAATTGATCCTGAGCGCAACAATCAGCTGACCCAACAGCACACACATGAATGGTGACAGGATCTCCCGGAATGGTTTGGAAAGAGTTTAATGTAATATGTCCTTCATTGACAGCAAACTGTCCAATAATCCCTTCACTCGAAGTAAGGATCACAGAATCTACCGGCAAATGACGATATTTAAAATCAACAAAGAGTACATACGTGCTATCTGTAAGACAATCACCAACATGAATCTGAAGATCTGAAATACCACAATCTTCAGGATCATTGCAATGAGGTGTATCAAATGTGACATCAACACAACACTCAGGATCCCCTGCCCCGCAAAGATGAATTGTCGTGGATGGTGATGGGAAAACAGGAAAATGATCAAATACAATATGCCCTCCCTGAACCTGAAATGTGCCCATATTATTTCCATTGGCTGTAATAATTACAGAATCTATACTGAGATGAGCTTGTTGGAAATTTAATGCAAGTAGATATGTAGAATCAGGTTGACAACTTCCGGCATCAGCTGTAAGGTTGGAGATATTGCAAACCTCTGTGCCGACACAATTTGGTGTTACAAATTGGTACGTATCACAGCAACCGGGCGAATAAAAAGAACAGATCCTGACCGTCGTAAGTGAATCAGGAAACACAGGAAAATCCGGAATGACTATATGATGGTCAGGATCAAAAATTGTATCTAATAGTATTCCATTAGCACTCACCGTCACCGAGTCAACCGCGAAGTTTTCAGTCAAATATTCGATGACGAGTTCATATGTTGTATCACTGGCGCATGGTCCCGAAAAAGCTACAAGTCCGGAGACTTCGCAATCATTGGGGGTGCAATCAGGTGTGGTGTAAGAATAAGTGTCATGACAAAGATTATTGCCAACGGCTGTAACCGTAATTGTTGTCGTGGGCTCATCAAATTCCGGGAAGTTGAGTATCCGGATAAAATTAGGCTGGACTTTGAAATTCCCAAACGGATGACCATTCGCAGCAATAATCACTGAATCTATTTGCAGGTTGGCTGTGTCAAAAACAATATCAACAAAATAAGTTGTATCTGTATTACAAGCCCCGATATTAGCATTCAGATTGAATATGCTGCATTGTGGGCCTTC
The DNA here is from genome assembly GCA_049289835.1 of Saprospiraceae bacterium. Lineage (GTDB taxonomy): Bacteria > Bacteroidota > Bacteroidia > Chitinophagales > Saprospiraceae > Opimibacter. The sequence continues at coordinate 13,594 of JBATMM010000105.1, forward strand.
ACAGTTGACAAGTTGAATGGGGATGCTGGCGCAACAACCGCTTTCGGTGTGTCCGCAAATTGTCAATATTGCGGTACTCGTTCCCTCCGGAACATTTGCAACAACAAAAGGAACAGAAGAAACATCAAAAGTTCCAAGTAGCACACCGTCAAGAGTTACATCTACAGAATTGTCTAAAAGATTATCACCAAAAAATTCAACGGATATTGCAAATGTAGTATCTGAAGTGCAACCAAGATTTTCAGCCGTAATATCAAAAATAGAACAATGGCAATCAGGTGAATTGAAAGTAAGAGAAGTACAACAATTACTATTATTCAGATCACACACTTGTATCATATCATTGCCGTCCCCACTGGAAGGAAATTCAAGAATAGTCAATGGCAGGTCAGAATAATTGTATGTATCAAAATACTGACCATTGGCTGACAGTTTAAAACCAGTTCCTAAAGTTCCTGTATGATCAAAGTTGACATGCAGGATATATGCATTGTTTGCCGTACATTCTCCGGTTTCTGCCTGCAGATTTGATAATGAGCAAATTGTATTACAGGCCAGTGTACCAATTTCCGTGGCATCAAAACAAAATTCATTTCCGAGGTCAGTGACCACGAATTCAAAAAACTGATCGACATTTCCATTGAACGGACCGAGGAGTAGAGGCACCTGGCTATAGCTAAAGTTTCCAAATTGCATTCCGTTGCCGGTTATTGAAAAACCTTCTGTTGATGTATTTTGATGATCAAAATCAATGGAAATAAAAAAATTGCCATTGTTATCACATGGAAGAGGATTTGCTTCAAGATTATAAATGATACATCCGGCGCAGAGCAAAGCTTCATAGGCTTTTGTGGTACAACAGCCCGGATTTTCATTGTCGCAAACAGTTACCTGATCAACAAAATTTCCTGAACCCGCAAAAGCAGGAACGGTATATGGGAGTTCATTATATGGATGTGTTCCATAATAATGTGATTCCGAAAAAATGGAATATCCCTGGTGGCCTTTCCCTTCAATATCCATATCCAGCCTGAGGGCATAAGCATCATTGCCATTGCACAAAGTGGGCGTGGCATTAAACGAGAGGATATTACATGGTGGTGGACAATGATAGATACCGAGTAAGGCATCTTTTGTACAGGAAGGCATCACTTTGTCCTGAATGATAAAATCCCAATTGATGTTTGTGTTTCCATTTAACGGACCAAGTACAATGGGTAATTCATTGTATCCAAAAGTTCCATAGGTCAACGTATTTCCATGTATTGTAAAACTATCTGAAGCCGGATGTGCTACATCAAAATCGAGATGCACCACAAAATTGCCGGTCAGACATTCCGGATCGATAGAGAGATTGTATATCTCACAATTTGTCGGATTGCAATCGATAGGAGGAAGTGTAAAATTTTCACAACATGTCGGATTTGAATGGTCACAAACTTTTACTCTAATCGAATCCGCACCATTAGCTGTGAAATTGAGAATGTCATAAGGAAGGCTTGTATATAATGCGGTAGTGACAAGCGTTCCAGTTGCATAAAACAAATCGAATGTAACACCTGCAGTATTGGAGTGTTTAAAATCAATGGTGACAGCAGCGATGTTGTTAGTGACACATGATATTTTTTGCATTTTAAATTTTGAAAAATCGCAGATGGGTCCGCAGTTGGCGGCTGTGATTGAGACAAAATTCTGGCAGTCGGGATTCTGGACATCCCAGGCAATAAATTCATATGATGATAGTTCGTCGCCTAAAAATGGCCCAACAGTTACCGGAAGGTCAGAATAGAGCCAGGTACCATAAATTACTCCGTTACCTGCCAGAGTGAATCCCGGACTGGTGGGATTGGTCACCTGCAGGTTGACAGAAACCATAAATGTTAAAGCACTACATGGCAGAGGTGTTGCGGTGACCTGGGTTATCTGGCAAGGCTGACTGAAGCCATAGGAGATAAGTAAAAAAAGGGTGATGGTGATAAAAAGTAACCTTTTAAGCATTTTTAATAGCTTTAGTAAAGAACAAAATTATGGAAAATGCAATAAGATGATTGCATATATAAAGATACAGATATCTTTATGATTGTTGATGTTAAACATAAACAAATATCTTAATATGAATGCCATGATACTCTTGAGCCCCGGCCAAACACTAGCTATGGCTGAGATCGAAATGACCTTACCTTCCATAGGGGATGTTTATGTCAGACTTAAAGCAGCGGCCCTAAATAAGCGTGACTATTGGATCACCAGGGGTAAATATCCGGGTCTCGTGTTCCCGCTGATCCTCGGAAGTGACGGGGCCGGGATCATTGGGGAAAGAGAGGTCATCATCGATCCAAGTATCAATTGGGGTGATAATAATCGTCATTTTGGACCCGGATTTAAGATTATCGGTATGCCGGACAATGGTACATTGGCTGAGTATGTAAAAGTCCAGGAAGTAAATCTTTATGACAAACCATCTCATCTTTCGTGGTCTGAAGCTGCAGCTTTGCCCGTAGCCGGGGTCACTGCATATCGAGCCCTGTTCACAAGGGGGAAGGCGCAGAAAGGTGAGCGAATGCTCATCACAGGTATTGGAGGAGGTGTAGCAACAATGGCTCTATTATTCGGTGTTGCTCTGGGAATTGAAACATGGGTTACTTCTTCTTCTGATGAGAAAATAGAAATGGCTATCAAACACGGAGCTAAAGGCGGTGTCAATTACACGATGGACAATTGGGATAAAAATTTGGGACAACAAGTCAATCAAAAATTTGACATTGTCATCGATGGGGCAGGGAGCACGACGTTTTCAAAACTGCTTCCGCTTATGAATTCATGCGGAAGAATGGTCATCTATGGAGGAACAGCCGGAAACATCAATGACCTTAGTCCTCAACGAATATTCTGGAAGCATCTCGATATTCTTGGATCTACAATGGGATCGCCTGATGATTTTCGGCATATGGTTGACCTGGTCAATGAATATAAAATCATACCCATCATAAGTCACACTTTTTCACTTGAGGAGGCGAATGAAGCCATCGCATTAGTGGGTAGAGGAGAACAGTTTGGAAAAGTCTGCATCAGCATACCATGACCAGGATTGGACTTCTGTCTGACACGCATGGTTTTTTAGATGAATCTCTTAAGCTTCTGCTGGAGAACTGTGATGAAATCTGGCATGCAGGCGATTTCGGCACTATGGATGTTTACAAGCAAATTGTTGATCTGAATAAACCTTTCAAAGGAGTATATGGAAATATTGATAGTCATGAGCTTCGTACATATTTGCCTCTTGATCAATTGTGGCAAGTTGAGGAAATGAAAATATTCATGACACACATCGGCAGCTACCCGGGGAAATATACATCAAGGGTAAAAAATATTTTATTGGAGCAAAAACCGGATATCTATGTATGTGGTCACTCGCATATTCTAAAGGTGATCTATGATAAAAATTTAAAACTGCTTCATCTTAATCCCGGAGCTTGCGGCAAAGAAGGATTTCATAAAATCAGAACAGCGTTGAAATTTAATATTGATGGTGATAAAGTTTCTGATATGGGAATAATTGAGTTAAGTCCGAGACAGGGCTAAAGCCCAAAAATTTTTCAAATCATAATCCCCCGGATAAATCCGGGGGTAATTAAAAGAACATTAAAAAAATGAGAGAAATAATTTAAACTTTCAATTGCCCCTGGCTTTAGCCACTGGGCATAAAGAGAAATAATATTTTGAAATGCATATATGTTTAACTTTCAATTACCCCTGGCTTTAGCCACGGGGCAAAAAGAGAAATAAATTTATGAATTGCTTTAATCTGTAGCTTTCAATTGCCCCTGGCTTTAGCAAGGGGATCATGATATCATGATAATTTTTGGCTTTAGCCACATTGATTACTCAATAGCCTGAATGA
>JBATMM010000106.1:0-4993 GCA_049289835.1 Saprospiraceae bacterium
CTACTAGTAGTGGCACTACTAGTAGTGCCACAAGGGTTTAAGTGTTCGGTTTGAAGCTGCGTTCGAACCCGTTCCCCGATTATATTTTAAAAACTTGCCCGGTTTTTGACTGAAAACCATACCTTTGCGTGCTCTAAAAATAAACCGGGTAATAAATCGACGGAAATGGAAACAATGACACTCCAGGCCAAACCAAGAAAAGCTCTTGGAAAAGTGGCTACAAAAGCTGTAAGAAAGGAAAATCTCATCCCATGCGTACTCTATGGTGGTGAAGAAATCCAGCATTTTACTTTAGCTCCTCTGGACCTGAGAACACTGGTTTATTCACCCGAATTCAAAATTGTAGAAATCAATCTTGATGGACAGGTACACAAATGCATTCTTAAACACGTCCAGTATCATCCGGTCGATGAGCGAATCCTTCATATCGACTTCCTGAGACTGATCGAAGAGCATCCGATTAAGATTGAAATACCTGTCAGTTTCCAGGGACTGGCTATCGGTCTGAAATCCGGTGGTAAGCTCATCAAGAAAATGAGAAGCGTTAAAATCAAAACAACACCAGAATTCCTGATCGATAAAATCGTCCTGGATACTACTTTGATGGAATTGGGACAATCTGCACGAATCAAAGACCTGATCATCGGAGAAGGTATTGAGATCCTTAACAATGAAGATATTCCGGTAGCTTCTATTGATATCCCAAGAGCTCTCCGTACTGCTGACGAACCTACAGCTGCAACACCTGTGGCTGCTGCTGCTACAACCCCTGCCGCTGCCGCCCCCGCTGCGAAAGCCGCTGCAGGAGACAAAAAAGCTCCGGCTGCTAAAGCCGCTGCTCCTGCTGCCAAACCAAAAAAATAACATCAACACGTTAATCATAAAAACATTCAATGATAAAAAGCATCCTTCGGGATGCTTTTTTAATTTTGATCAATGTCCTCCTCTTTTTTACGCATAGGCCTCGCGCAATTCAACATCCATTGGGAAGATCCAGTGGCCAATTTTCAGCATGTTGAAAGTCTAATGAAATTTGATGAAGACGTTGATTTCATTTTATTGCCGGAAATGTGGTCCACCGGTTTTACAATGAGCCCGGCTACTTCTGCTGAGCATGCTCCCGGACCAGCATTAAGCTGGATGATTGAAAATGCACGTAGACACAATTTCGTCATTGGGGGAAGTATTGCTATTGAAGAAAATGGTCAATACTACAACAGGTGGTATGCCGCCTACCCTGATAGCAAAGTTGTCTATTATGACAAAAAACATCTCTTCTCTTTTGGAAAAGAAGACCAGCATTATACTCCCGGTCATTCCCGCACTTTGATAGATGTCCTCGGCTGGAAAATATTGCCAATTGTGTGCTATGATCTCCGTTTTCCGGTCTGGTGCAGGAATACCTCTGACTATGATTTGATGGTCGTCGTGGCCAATTGGCCGGCTCCTCGAATTCATCACTGGGATGCACTGCTCAAAGCCCGTGCTATTGAAAACCAAGCTTATGTCGCTGCAGTCAATCGAATAGGATCTGATGGCAATGGTCTCCAGTATCCTGGGCACAGCAGCATATATGATATGAATGGAAGTGCGTTAATGGAGTTGAAAGATCAGGAAGGGATAGGTGTCTACACGCTGGATAAATTGGCTTTGACACGATACCGGGAACACTTCCGGTTTTTACAGGACAGGGATAAATTCACACTTTAGATTGGTATAGTTATTGTATTATAAAATTTTTTAATGTGTTAATGCATGATTTTCATAAGATTTATATCGTTTCTTGGATTGATTATGGCATTTACCGGCTGTTCTTCAGTACGGCTGGCTGTCTATGATTACCAGAAGAGACATGAATACGCGATGGAAAGCAAGGCGGCATTCATTAATTCACCCATTGTCAAAGAGAAAACAGCAAAAGCATCCTTCACGCAGGAAGCCGACAAGTATATTGGCACCCCTTATAAGTATGGAAGTTGCGATGTGAAGAAAGGATTTGATTGTTCAGGCTTCGTCTATACTGTGGCTAAAGCGCAGGATCTGAACCTGCCGAGATCTTCAGGTCTGATGGCTGCATCCGGCAAACATATTCCATGGAAAAAAGCCGAACAGGGTGATCTGGTTTTCTTTGGTGAAAAAAATAAGATCCACCGGATAGGCCATGTCGGTATCGTTGAAAAAAACAAAGGCAATCAATTATGGGTCATCCACGCCACATGTAACGGTGGAGTCATAAAAGAAAATGTGCTTGAAAGCCCTTATTGGAAGAAAAGAATATTATTTGCGATGGATGTCATTAATCCAGCAAAAATAAAAAGCTAAACGAATTACGAATAACGATTACGATGGTTGGGGCTGTTGCACAAGGTCGTTAAAGCAGGCGCTGCACTGAGTCGATGTGTCGAAGCATTTGATTTTTGATTCCACTTACTCACTTAAGTGAATTACGTAGACAGGGGCAAGCCCAGTCAATACTTCTCAAATTACTTTTCTCACAAAGGCACAAAAGAAACAAAGAAACTCAACACTGAATACTACTTACTGAATACTGCTTACTGATTTTTTTATTGCTCCCTGCTTATTTAATTTCAAACCAAACTTTCTCATCCGGTGTACCTGCATGATAATCCACTAAAATCTCTGTCCCTGCCGGAATCGTCTCAAGGGCTTTAAAGATGATATACTGATTAGGGTAATCAGCCACAAATTCAGCGTTGGGTTTAGCTGCATGATTGTATAAAGATCCATACCCCAATGCAATGGCGATACTTTCCTTTTTCCATTCAAAATAATATTCATACAGTACATGACTTCGGACAATCTCTTTCGCCTGTTCACCGGGAATAATGATGATAGGACAAATCTCAATGACACTTTCTTTCTGAATTTCTTCAACACAAAACATGCCATACCTGTGTTTTCCACTGGGTGCAAAATAAAGACCGGGATGTTGTTGTAACATAATTCAATTAGCAATTAGCAATTAGCAATAGGCAAAAAGCAAAATAGGCAATAGGCAATAGGCAATAGGCAATAGGCAATAGGCAATAGGCAATAGGCAATAGGCAATAGGCAATAGGCAATAGGCAATAGGCAATAGGCAATTAATAAAAAATTAAAAAAAATCAATCAAAAATTAATCACCCTTATTAGTTAAAGGAAACAAATCTTAAAAAATCTTAATCCTTTCTTAATAAATACTTCGACCTGCTTTACTCATCCATTGTTCGACCTGCTTCACTCATCCATTTGCTAAAGCTCACCAACCGTGTGCCACAGCTCAGTAACCGTCCGCGTCCTCAATTTTTTTTAACTATTGAATTTCATGTGTTTATTTCCTTCGTAATGTATAAACTGCTGCGATAATAAAACCGAATCCTGCAAATTGATACCATGTGATCACCTCTCCGTCAAGGCTTCCCCATACAAGTGCCATACAAGGTATTGCATAGGCTATAGCTGAACCAAAAATGGCACTTGTCCGCTGTATTAAATGATAAAATAGAATATTTGCAAAAACTGTACAGACCAGTGCCAATGTAATCAGTGCAGGCATTGAAGTCTTCCATGTTTCAGCTTGTACTATTGTCGTTCCTGCCCCGGTGAGCCATAAGATGATAATAGATATACAACCCAATGAAAAAAAACCAACCGTAGTCAATGCAATAGGATGTATGTCCTGGCAATAACGCTTCACCAGGTTAGCACTTAACCCATAACATACTGTACCAAATACAACAAAGAACACATAAGAACTCACTCGCCAGTCTTGTTCACCCAATACAAGTACTGTGATACCAATACACCCTAAAATCAAACCAACAATATGATGTTTCCTCATTTTTGTCCCGAAGAAAAAGACACCCCATATCAATGCAAAAACCGGCGTCAGACTATTGAGCACCCCTGTTACCGCGCTACCAAGTCTTGTCTCTGCCAGTGCAAATAAAAAAGCAGGAACACCATTGCCTGTAAGCACCACTAGTGTCACCAGTAAAACTTTACCTTTTGGAAATGGAACGCGCGAAATCAAAAAAATCGGAATGAATGCGATCGCACTCAATGCAATCCTCATCGCTCCTACCTGAATGGGCGTGAAATGAATGAGCCCCTTCTTAATCAGGATGAATGATCCACCCCAAACGAAGGCAAGAAAAACAAAGGCCACCCAGTTTTGCCATTCATGTTTATCCGGTGAAGCCGTTGGAACTTCACTCATTTAACACCGGCTATTTCAATCACCTTATTCCACACACGCCAGACATTCTTGTAACAGATCTTTTCGATGTCATCATCTGTGTATCCACGTTTCAGCAGTTCTTCGATAAGATTTGGATACATACTCACATCTTTTAATCCAATGGGCAAGCTGTCACCCACACCATCAAAATCAGAACCAATACCTATGTGATCGATTCCGCCTATGTTCTTCACATGATCTATATGGTCTGCAACACGCTGAACAGTAGAGTAACCAGGTGGATGATTTTTTTTGAAATCGTCGACTATTATCTTTGCTGCTGCATCTTCTTCTTTCAGATTCGCTGCTTTCAATATCTTTTCCAATTCTTCTCGATCTGCTTTGTTTTTTTTATTAATGTCTGCATCAAGAAATGCTGATCCGAAATTAATCTGGATGACACCGCCCTTTTCACCCAGGAGCTTAATCATTTCATCACTCATATTTCGTTCGAATCCAGGTGTGAAATACCTGCATGACGAATGTGATGCGATGACCGGCGCCATAGAAACATCCATCACTTTATAAAAAGCCTGATCTGAAATATGTGATACATCTACCATGATCCCCACCCTGTTCATTTCTTTCACAAGTTCAATACCATATGGACTTAAACCACCCCAGGTATGTGTTGTGTCATATGAACTATCAGAGATATGATTATCCTTGCCATGTGTAAGTGTTACATATCGGATGCCCCTGTCATAGAAATATTTTACATCAGCAAGTTTGGCCATTGGAGCTCCATTCTCC
>JBATMM010000107.1:0-2830 GCA_049289835.1 Saprospiraceae bacterium
GCTAAACAAGTTGCTTTTGGACCACGGGTTCCGGGAACGCCTGAGCATCAGGCGACGCGTCAATGGCTGGTTCAAAAATTTAAAAGCTACGGGGCTACTGTCATAGAACAAAGTTTCAAGGCGAATACGGTGCCGCTGGGTGAAGTGAGGTCAGTCAATATTGTCGCATCTTTTAATCCTACTTATGCACGACGTGTGATATTAGCTGCGCATTGGGATACGCGATATGCTGCTGATGAAGATGATGATCGTCCAAAAGAGAAATTTGATGGAGCGGATGATGGTGGCAGTGGTGTTGGTATTTTATTGGAAATAGCAAGGTTGATAAAAGAAAATCCAATCTCCCTGGGTGTAGATCTCATTTTGTTTGACGCTGAAGACCAGGGAACATCTGATGGAAATGAAGACACATGGTGTCTCGGATCACAGTATTGGGCGAAGAATCCACATGTGAAAGGATATCGGGCAGAATATGGTATCCTGCTTGATATGGCCGGTGCTAAAGGGGCTACATTTCAAAAAGAAGATTTGACCAATGTATTCTTACCTGATAAAACCAGAAAAATCCATTCGATCTATGACAGGCTATGGGCGCAGGCAAAGGGAATGAATCAAACTACATTTTTTGTTGATCTCAAAGGAAAACCATTGATTGATGATCATTACTATGTCAATCTCAATACGGACATACCGATGGCTGACATTATCAACAAACCTGTCAATAGCGTGAAAGGATTTGGAGCACACTGGCATACCCATGATGACAACATGAGTGTCATCGATCCGATTACACTCGGAGCTGTAGGACAGGTAGTGACAGCTTTTGTTTATAATTCGTCGAGAGCTCCTTTGTAAGGCATACCCAAAGCTATCAGTCTCTATTTATTAACTTCAGCTTCAGATCAATAATCAGGTTGATTATGAAATTCGAAACCCTCGCTATTCGTTTGCAGACTGCGCTTACGCAGCAAAGAGAACATAGTACACCTATGTTTCCAACATCAAGTTTTGTATTCGATGATGCCGAACAGATGCGGGCGATGTTTGCCGATGAGGAATCCGGTAATATCTATAGTCGTTTTACAAATCCAAATTGCACAGAGCTTGAAAATAAAATGGCTGCTCTTGAAAATACGGATGATGCCGTCTCTACTGCATCAGGTATGTCTGCCATCTTTAATTCATTCATGGCATTTCTCAAATCAGGTGATCACCTGATCTCATCGCGTGCAGTTTTTGGTGCTACACATACTATTTATACACAGTTTTTTCCAAACTGGAATATTGATGTGACATTAGTGGATCCTGTAGATCAGGATACGTGGCAAAAAGCGTTGCGACCAAACACAAAAATGTTTTTTATTGAAACACCATCAAATCCGGGACTTGACATTGTGGATTTGACAGCAGCAAAATCGTTTTGTGAAACGAATGGATTGTTGTTGAATGTAGATAATTGTTTTGCTACACCTTATCTGCAACAACCTGCAGACTTTGGTGCTGATCTGATCACGCACAGTGCTACAAAATTTATTGACGGACAGGGAAGAGTATTGGGAGGGATTGTCGCCGGAAAAAGTGAATTGATCACGCAGGTTAAAAAACTTTGCAGGAGCACAGGACCTGCACTATCGCCATTCAATGCATGGATTTTATCAAAAAGTCTTGAAACACTCGCTGTACGGATGGATCGCCATTGTGATAATGCAGAAAAACTAGCCAACATTCTCATCGGTCATCCTCAAGTATCGGGTGTCACGTATCCATTTCTTAAAAGTCATCCTTCATATGACATTGCAAAGCGGCAGATGAAACGCGGAGGAGGCCTTGTGACATTTGAAATAAAAGGAGGACTTGAACAGGGACGACGGTTTTTAGATGCTTTACAAATGATATCATTGACAGCAAATCTCGGAGATACACGAAGCATCGCTACACATCCTGCATCTACAACACATGCCAGACTGACTGCAGAAGCACGGGGTGAAACCGGAATAACTGATGGCCTCATCCGCATATCAGCAGGACTTGAACACATCGACGATATCGTGAGCGATATTGATCAAGCATTAAATACAAGTGCCTGATGAGTATTGGTCCTGAGTATAAATTACCTGTTGATATTCCCGGTCTACAATTCCACAAAGACCATTCTTCATTTAAACTGAATTTAGGAGGTACGCTTTGGGACGGGATTACCATCGCATACCATACATATGGTCATCTCAATGCCAAAAAGGATAATGTCATCTGGGTATGCCATGCATTGACTGCGAATAGTAATGTAGCAGATTGGTGGAGCGGACTTTTTGGTCCAAATAAACTTTTCGATCCTTCGAAATATTTCATTGTATGTGCTAATATTCTAGGATCATGCTATGGAACTACAGGGCCAAGAAGTATAGACATCTCTGAAGGAGAACCATTTGGCATGACATGGCCCATCATCACTATTCGCGATTGGGTGCAGGCTCATGACCGATTGCGTATTCATTTGGGCATTGAGGAGATCTGTTTGTGTATAGGCGGTTCGTGTGGTGGACACCAGGTATTAGAATTTGCATATCTGATTCCGGATCGTATCAAGCATATGGGATTGTTAGTGACGAGTGCACGAGAAACAGCGTGGGTGATAGCGGGTCATGAGGCACAGCGATTGGCCATGCAGGCTGATCCGACACTGGAAGGAAATGATGATCATTCGGGATTGGATGGGATGCGGGCTGCACGTGGAATGGCCTTGTTGGGTTACAGGACGATTCAATCTTACATTGATACACAGACTGATGATGATGATGTGGTCAATGATCAGAAAGCAGCGAGATACATC
>JBATMM010000108.1:0-15229 GCA_049289835.1 Saprospiraceae bacterium
GGCTGTCCGGTCAGGTCTTTTCCATCCCATATGGCCTGCCCACCCAAAGACTTTGTCTCATAGAGGACCTGCCCACGAATATCTGTAATCTTGACTATTGCATCTCTGGCTAAACCCCGGATCGCAATCAAACCATCATAATCCGGTCTGACAGGATTGGGAAATGCATATACATTGTCACTATGGACATCACCACCTGTCAGAGCATCAGTTCGAACACTCATTATTCCTCCCACAGTGGCAATGTATACAACTCCATTATTCTGGTCTATAGCAATATCTATAATCCTATTGTTTAGCAATGGACTATTGCTGGTGGTGTAAGAAGCCACCTGTTCATTGCCTGCAGGAGATTGTACAAAAACACCGCTCCCTGTGCCAAACCATTTCCGGTTGGCCCCATCTACAGCAATAGTATAAACTGTCTCCTCTCCCAAAAGATAATTGAGTACACCGTCCTGTTCAACCTTAATGCGACTACCCTGATGGCCATCAAAAATATCTGCTCCTCCATCAAACACCACCGGCCCTTCAGCTGTCCCTACCCAAATATCACCATCCAGATCAACAGCCAGACAGTTTACACTATTGGATGGTATTGCCGTATTAGAAGAGCCCAGTTGAATGCACCTGTCATCAGACTCATCATCGATAGTTCCTCCATCATCATATACGACTATACCTGCAGATTTACTATACAGCATAATCCACTTATAACCCCGTTGATCAATCACCACCTGGGAGACGTTTGTAATTGTAGTGCAGGGGAAATCAAATGACTTCCACGTACCATCGGTTTTTAATACACTCAATGGTCTGGGCGCAAGATAATTTGTAACCCATAGGTTATTCTGCTCATCAAAGGCAAGGCCACTGACACGCTCTCTGGCTCCATCTCCCACAGCACCCTGAAGAGAACTGGTGGAATCTTCATAAACTTTGAAATGCTCACCATCATATTCCAGCAAGCCACCCCAATAAGATCCGACATAAAGTTTGTTGTTCGCAGGATGATGGAGTATCCTGAAAAAATTCTCCAATCCGGTAGCCGCCAACTCCGGATTATTGAATTGATTGTATGTAGTCCATAAAATCCTGTCAAAAGAGAAAAAACCATCTTTGTTGCCCTGATAACCATAACTCTCAGAAACACCACCGGTGGCAACGTATAAGATGCCATCATGGACATCCATTTCACTGACATTGCCTGAATATGGAGTATCAAACTGAAGCAGATCGCATGGTGTATAATGATTCTGTGCTACCCGAAAATCAGGATACTGATCAGCATACCAGATTCGTCCTCTTTCATCTTCAATAGCATAAGTTGGTCGGGCTGAACAATAAATGCCGCTTTCATGCCAATATGAATCATCCCTGAAGAAAAGCATCTTTCCAATACATCCACTGATACAGTGCATTCCTACCATCAGGTTTTGTCCTTCCGGAGAAATAAAAGAGACTGAAAAATCAGGCAGATGATACCAGACTGAATCGATATGATCCATTCTGTACAAATCATCTTTCGCTCCGAAATAAAGCTGATTATGAAAAACGGCAACAGCTTGTGAAATATAGATGGACGGGACATTGGGCACATTAATTTTTTCCCATTGATTAAAATTTTCAATGATATTACCTGAAGCCGGATCGTAGGTGTAAAGGCCATTATCCGTAGCGAGATAATATTTATTTTGAAAAATGGTAAATCCATTCACCGGAATGTTCGTAATAACTGTAGAACGAAACTGAAGTTTCACAATGTCAAATATGACTAATCCAAAGGGAGTGCACAGATAAGCAAGCGGGCTATCATCCGTATAAATATTTGTAATGGCTTTATCTCCCTGAATGGAAGCATTGCGGAGGATATCATTGACATTGGTGATTCCGTTTGTATCCAGCAGATCAATGTTGCCATTCTTATAGCCTATGATGAGCGTTTTAAGACCGGCATGATATCGTATCCAGCTCGGACCGACATCACTGAGACCATCTACTTTAGAAAAAAAATCAACTTTTGAAGAATCATTTTTAAGAATGGACATCAGCGCAAAATCGGTTCCATAATAAATGCGTGTAGGACTTTGAGTGACCGTGGATCCTACATTATACGGAAGGTGTTCAGACCATTGGCCAATACGTAAATCGCTTTGTCCGATGACCGGATGCAGCATTGAAATCAAACAGAAAGTAAAAAGGAAAGGTAGTTTCATAGATCGCATCAAAGATAATGGGTGTTTCCATTGAGCACTTGCCCACCTTGTATCGGTTATGGATTCTTGTTATTAATGAAAGATGCCCGTGATTTATTGCCTGTAAAGCCTTGAGCCATCCAAAAATTGATATACACTTTCCGGCACCATATACCGGATCGAGAGTCCTTCGGCAATCCGTCGTCTAATAAAGGTGGAAGAAATATCAAGCATCGGAACATCATGGAATCTTACATCTTTGGCATGATCGGGAGAGATGCCTGCAGAAGATCCCGGGCGATTATAAATATGAATGGTATAACGCTCAAGTAAAACATCATAATTTTTCCATTTGTGGATACTTTCAAGATTATCACTTCCCATGATGAGTGAAAAAGTATGTTCTGGATACTTCTCATGCAGATAGGCCATTGTATCGATCGTGTATGAAGGTTTGGGCAGAGAGAATTCAATATTTGAAACTCTCAGTTTTGGATTATCATCAATGGCCAGTGTGACCATATGCAGCCTGTCAAAATCATTGGCGAGAGTTGCGCGATTTTTTAGCGGATTGTGTGGCGAAACGACAAACCAAACCTGATCGAGTTCAGGCTGAGTGGCCATATATTCTGCTATGATGAGGTGACCGGTATGAATCGGATTGAAGGATCAAAAAAAAAGACCGACTCTCTTGGGTGATAACATGCACGAAATTAAGAAATAAGGCTAAGGCGAAGGCGGAGGCGAAGGCGGAGGTAAAAAGCAAAGGGCAGAGAGCTAAGAGCAATGGGGTCGTGTATGGTAATCTCATTAATAACACGAAAGAAACCATCATATAATTAGCGAAGGGCATAGAGCAGATAGCAATGGGGTCGAGAACGATAGACTTCACTTACTTTAGAGAAATTCGACATAAAATAGAAAAATCGTCTGCACGCGATCCCTTTGCTCTATGCCCTATGCTCTATGCAAAAGCCCGCGAATCTCCATGTCACACAGAATTGATATTAGTTCACGACCCTACTGCTCTTCGCTCTCTGCTCTATGCTCATTATTCCCCGAGGGAATCTTTTAGACCGTACAGGGCTTTTTCAGCAAGTTCCGGCCAGTCGTGGTGGTAATAATAAGGTACTTCTACCCACTTCTGAAGATAGACGGGTCGTCCATGTGGTTTGTAATATTGCCAGCCTAATACCCCTGATTCAGGTAATTCGTGCCCGTCCAGCTTTAGTACAATCCTGTCCTCCTGGATCATGGCGAAGGCTCTCCCTTTGTATTCAATGGAAGGTGAGGATAGCAGGGTGGACTTCCTGAGGTGAGGATGAAGGCTTTCCATTCGGGCGCAAAGGTTCATGAAAAAAGCTAATGCTGTCATGGTCCGTAAAGAATGGTCACCACAATATAAACACTTTATAAAAATATATAATGTGTTGTAAGAATATTTTCAGGTTTTTTGATAAAATAGCATCTATCCTTTAAATCCATTGGTTTTGTGGCTGCTGTCACAAAAGGGATATGAAGCTGAGCCACCGCACCTGCAGATGGCTACACCATTGGGTTTCTCAACTATTGTTCCGTCCTGAAGTGTGACCATGCATGGGCCCATGAAGCGAACCGGTCCATCGGGCATAATTTTCACTTTGGGCAATTCCAATGAATGGGAAATATCAGACTTCGGAATATCCGCAATCACCTTTAAAGAAAGTGCTCCGGACGGACAGGCATTGACAGTGGCTTCAATGTTTGCGGTGTCACTCCTCTCCATCTGGACCCATGGCCGGTCTCTTGGCTTAAATACTTCAGGCAGACTATGAAAACATACACCTGAATGAATGCAAAGTCCCGGTTGCCACACAACTGTGATTTCGCCATTTGTATATTCCTTTTTTATCATGATGATTTTCTATAGGTAAGATCATTTAATAACAAGCGCAACAGGACAATGATCACTACCTTTTTCAGAAGGCATGATAAAGCTATCGACTACAGAAGGTAAAAATGAATCTGATACAATGAAGTAATCAATACGCCATCCGATGTTTTTTTCTCTGGCTCCGAACCGTGCACTCCACCAGCTATATCCCACCTCCTCCGGACGAAGATGACGATAGGTGTCAACAAATCCTGAACTCAGAAGCGCGGTCATTCCATCAATTTCCTGCTGTGTGTATCCTGAGGTCTTGTTATAATTCTCCTTTGGCCGGGCAAGATCAATAGGTTGATGAGCTACATTAAAATCGCCGCATGCAATCACAGGTTTTTTCTTCTGAAGCTTTTTAAGATATTGAGTGAAATCATCATCCCAGGTTTTGCGATAATCAAGTCGTCCGAGCTCGCTTCCGGAATTGGGAATGTAAGCAGTCAACAAATAAAATTTATCAAATTCGGCAGTGATTACCCTGCCTTCCTGATCGTGTGCGTCAATGCCTAATCCGTAGTTGACATTTTTTGGATGTTCTTTTGTCATGATGCTTGTGCCTGAATACCCCTTTCGTATGGCGGAATATGAATACACATTATAATCTGCCACATCGGAAAGTGCCTGCTTCACTTCAGCATCCTGCGCCTTTGTTTCCTGTAGACAAATAATATCGGCATCCCAGTTTTTGATTTGCGTTGCAAAACCTTTTTTGGCTACAGCACGTACACCATTGACATTCCAGCTTACGATTTTCATTTTGAGAGATTTTTACGAATATGGAGTTTTTTTCTGAAAACGTAAATATAGTTACGAATGAAGGCGAAGGAGAAGAAGAGGCTAAGGCTAAGGAGGAGGCTAAAGAAAAGGTGAAGGAGGAGGCGATGCTTCGACCTGCTCTCCCGCATCCTTGTGCTACAGCTCAGCAACCGGAAAAGGCGAAGGAAAAGGCGAAGGCGAAGGAAAAGGCGAAGGCGAAGGAAAAGGCGAAGGATGTTGAGATTAATTCCAGCATTTTAATATTCTTAAAAAATTATTCTAACTTGAAATCATGATCTACATACTCATAATGATAAATTTCATTTTCTTTTCAGGCCAGGGCAATCCTACCGAACTGGGTGATGTGCATTGGCTCCGATCCATGGAAGAAGCACAGGTTAGAAGCAAAGCTGAAAAAAAACCTATTCTTATTCTTTTCCAGGAAATACCGGGATGTATCACATGCAGAACATATGGAAATGAAGTGCTAAGTCATCCGCTGATCGTTGAAACTATTGAAACGTATTTTGTTCCACTGGCCATCTACAATAACAAGCAAGGTGAAGATGCTGAAATACTCAGGCGATTTAATGAACCTGCCTGGAATAATCCGGTCGTCAGAATTGTAGATGAAAAAGGAAATGATCTAACATCAAGGTTGAATGGCAATTATAGTCCGCTCGGATTAAGTGATATGATGACAAACGTTTTGATCAAAACCTTAGGCAAGGCTCCACTATATCTTCAGATACTGACTGATGAACTTGCTGCCAAACAAAAAGGGACTACGACTGCTACGTATACAATGTATTGCTTTTGGGCGGGCGAGGTTTTATTCGGTGTTGTGAATGGAGTGATTTCAACCAGTGCAGGATATCAGGAAGGAAAAGAGGCTGTGAAAGTCGAATATGATCCGGGAGTGATTTCAAAATCACAGTTAGATAAGATAGCGCAACAATCCACGTGCAAAGCCACAAGCGGAGGTAGTTTCAGACCGGATACGACACCGAAATATTATCTCACCAATTCCAAATACCGTGGAATACCCATGACGGAAATTCAAAAATGCAGAGTGAACAGTGCATTGGCGGATGGACAGAATGTTGATGTTTTTCTTTCACCATCTCAGCTTGCATTTTTAAAGATATCCCCGCAAAAAAATTATGTCGGGGTATCGCTGATGGAAGGATGGGTGGCAGCAAAGAAAAAAACAGACAGATAATCCTATTAAAACAGATTTTTATTCAATCCCTTCAGGATTGAAAACATATTATATCCTTATTTCCCCGGGTTGCAACCCGGGGCTAATAATGTGAGATCCTTTCAGGATCATGTATCATTAGCCCGAAAACATTCTAGAATTTCTCAACAGCTAATAATGTGTGATCCTTTCAGGATCAGGATTTCTGTAGGGTACCGCCGTTCTGTGCCATTTCAATCATCGTTGTTAATTCTTCGACGAGTGCATCGGTACTTCCGCTGTAGCCGACAGCTTTGAATCTTATTTTTTGATCTTTATCGATGATAAATTTTGTAGGGATGCCATCCACCTTGTAGTTTGTCACCACTTCAGTTTTGCTGTCGAGGACTACAGGGAATGGATATTTATTATCGTTGATAAAAGCGCTTACTCTTTCCGGAATTTTTTCTCCATTCTCCCATGTGTCTACAAACAAGAATACAACATCTTTATCCTGCGCATAATGTTCGACTACTTTTTTCATGCCGGGGAAACTTGCTTTACATGGGCCGCACCAGGTAGCCCAGAAATCCAGTATGACTGTTTTGCCTTTGTAATCCGCAAGTGAAACATCCTCACCATTCAGATTCTTCAGGGTAAAATTGATGGCCGGTGCATCCATCCACATCGCTTTGATTTCTTCAAGTCTTTTCTCTTTCGCTTTTTCCTCAAGTTTGGATACATATTTATTGTACAGCTGATCCGGTGTTTTGTCTGTCATCCAGATTTTCTTATGGATTTCTTTCATCTTTTCAGTTGCTTTACCCATCTCTATCATTTCGTCTACGAATGATGTCAGTTCGTCTTTCTGACCGGCTTTATCGAGGTAGATGACAAAGCGTTCATTCATGTCGGGGCTATTATAATCGGTAGTTTTGACAGCAAATGCCTGGTGATCGATGGCTTCATTGTATTTCCCTTGTTTGTACAAAATCAGAGCGTAAGTATCCCCGAACTGAGCTCTCATAAACTCAAGATTTTTTTCCCATTCCTGTTTTGAAAGGAATGATGGTTTTTTCAATTCAGGTGTCAAAGCGACCAGGGATGCAGAAGACAAACGTGATCCAATCTCAAGATTAATGCCATCCTTATCCACATCTTCACCAGACAATGTCCATGCATATTCATTTTCTGCATTTGCCTTTGCCATCGGGTCTATAACTTCATTGATGTAAGCTTCTACCTTGTTCCAGTCTTGCTTAGTCGCGTAATCTTCAATAATCATAGAGGTCATTCTGTCATAGATCTCCAGGTTTTGATCTGTGATGCCGAAACTGGATTTAAATTTATTGCGGATCGCAATTTTATCATCTGTGGTTTTCGCCTTGCTGATTATTGCAATTTGATCTTCCTGTTTCATTAAAGACTTCGGATATGTTTTATCGAGTTTTTTACGCAACGTCATTGATAGTGCGGTATCTCCTATTGATTTTGATACACGAACAGCGCTTGTCAGCAGGTCTGAGGACTCACTACTCTTTTTCGAATCGAATGCCATAAGCTGACCTTTAATCACTTTCAGATCATCATCTGATTTTGATGCTTTGGCTGAAGATGCATAACCTGACAATACATCGGCATTGTTGAGCCACTCGGGATCAGCTTTGATGGCTTCTCTATATAGTGCAGTGGCACCTGCATCATCACGTTTAAGACCTATAGACCTTGCATACATTGTCGTTGCCATTGCTTGTTCGATTTGACTTGACTTCGCAAGAGCACCGGTTTTGACAACGAATTTATGGTCTCCGGCTATTGGTTGATTGTCCGCATCTTTAGCTACGAGGCGTACCCAGTTTGTTTCGGAAGGTACAAGCAGAGAAACATGAATCCCGTCTTTGTCGACCAGGTAAAAGACATCATTGGTGACTAACTCTTCTCCTTTAAATGAGTATGAAACTATGTGCATATCACCTTTCAAATCAAGACCTTTAATATCAACATTTACAATTTCACCTGCTTTAGGTGTTTCAGATGACCAGGCCCAGGTTTGAGCATTGATAAGCTGAACAGTGAGGACCGTGAGTAAGAGTGCGAATAAACTTTTCATCAGTATAGATTTGAATGTAAAGATAGGTCTAAGAAATAACGAAGATTGATTAATATTATGGATGACCTCTACGATCGAAATCAGCCTCTATCCTCTTCACAAGGAATACCCCTCATCCGTAATAAGTTTTCTTCAAAAATTGAAGTCCAATCCGGATTTTGAGATACAATCAAATGGAATGAGCACGATCATCATCGGAGATTATGAGAGGATGTGGACTGAATTAGGTCATTTGATGACAATCCAATTGTCTGCAGAGGATTCAATCTTCGTGTTGAAGGTTGCACCGGGCAGAAGGGAGTATGTGGATTGAGGACCTGTCATTATTGTTAAGATTTTTTAAATCTTCAAAAATGTTTTTGCAGTCCAAATTTTATTTCGAATTTTGACGTGAGATGAATGGGCATAGATTTGTTGTGACCAATCATTCAAAACGAATTCTCATCGAAAAGTCGCTCCGGTGGAGCGACTTTTTTTATTTACCCCATCACTTCGCTTCACCGAACAAGTTCGGTGCGAAGTTTCTCCCCTGCGTTCTGCGAAACACCGGGGGTTTAAAATCTATTGTAATAGTTATTCGGAATAGCGTAACCATTTGATCATCTCCCGAATAGTAGCTTTTTTGCCGTACATCAGAATACCTACGCGGTAGATTCTGCTGGTGAGCCAGATGAAAAACCATACGGTGGATAACATCAGGATAATGGAAATAACTATCTGCCACCAGGGGGGATCAAAGGCTAAGCGGGCCGGCATGATGATCGGAGAAAATAATGGAAACATGGAAGCAAATATGGCAAGCGTTCCATTTGGATTGGATAGGACTGGAAATAACATATAGAAGGCGATCAGAACAACAATGATGATGGGCAACATTAATTGCTGGCCCTCTCCCATATCCTCGTTGATGGCAGAGCCCATGGCTGCAAACATGGAACTATAGATAAAATAACCACCAAGGAAAAAAAGAATGAAGACAGGAAGAATAAGCCACCATTTGATATTAAAAATAGCCTGGATGATTTGCTGTCCTGAGAATCCGTTGAGTGATTCCTGATCGACTTGTGATACACTACTGACACTGGCTAGTTGTGAATGATCCATGCCGGGAAGAAAAGCAGATGCGATAGTCAGGAGTATGGGAATCAGAATAGCCCAGATCGCAAGCTGCGTGAGACCAACACCTCCCACACCTATCAACTTGCCCATCATGAGATAGATTGGACGCACTGAGCTCACCATAACTTCAACAATGCGGCTTAGTTTTTCTTCCATGACACTTCGCATGACCATACCCCCATAGATAAAGATTACGAGGTACATGAGAAAGCCCATCAAGGCACCCAATGCTGTGCCAATGATGATATTAAGTTTTCCGGTGGCTGCAGAACCTGAATGATCATTAGGATCCATCGCACCATTCTCCAGTTCGATATTAGCCAAAAAAGAATCCAGCAGTGATTGTTCAATTTTTGATTTTCGCATTCTGTAGGCCTGAATCTGATCACCCAGATGAGATTCAATTGATTCTAACAGAGCAAGAGATGGTTTTTCTTCGCCATAATAAGATGCTGAAATATGTGTTGATGCTGAATCTTTGAGCGCCGGAATATGCACCAGGATATCATACCCCATCGACCGGTATTCCTCCTTCAGGGTATTCAGATCTTTTTCAGAAAATTGATATGGAAAATTCTTGTCATTCGCAGCCATCTCGCGGATGATGCCGGTATCATCATGGATCAGGACATGCTGATCGGATTTACTTCCTGCGCTCATGATAAAACCTACCAGGACTGAAAACAATGCAATACCTATAGGTGTGAGAAGTGTCACCAGGATAAATGTCTTCTTCTGAACACGGGTCAGGTATTCTCGTTTAGCGACGATCCAGATTTTACTACTACTCATGGCTGATTCCTTTTACCTGGCG
Source organism: Saprospiraceae bacterium (assembly GCA_049289835.1). GTDB lineage: Bacteria > Bacteroidota > Bacteroidia > Chitinophagales > Saprospiraceae > Opimibacter. Next base: position 10,096 of record JBATMM010000108.1, read on the forward strand.
AATAAATATTTCATTGATGGAGGGCAATATTTCATGGAACGAATGAATCTGGCAACCGGCATTTATAAGGTATTGGAGTAATACGTTTGGTGTTCCCTGATTTGGAATTCTGAATGTAGCTGTATGATCTTCGGATTTTACTAATTCCAATCCATCTGTAAATTGTTTTGGCAAATCTCCCGAGTAGGATATTTTGTAAAGATGCTCTTTGTATTTATTCCTGATCTCATTGACATTGCCCTCCAGGATATTTCTACCCTGGTTGATGAGAATTATATTTTCACACATTTCTTCGACTTGTTCCATCCGGTGTGTCGAAAAAATAATCGTGACTCCTTTATCTCGTAATCTGAATATTTCATCCTGGATCATGCTTGTGTTGATAGGATCAAGTCCGGTGAATGGTTCGTCCAGAATGATGAGAACCGGATCATGGACTATCGTCGCGATGAACTGGATTTTTTGTTGCATCCCTTTTGAAAGCTCCTCAATTTTTTTGTTCCACCAGTCCAGGGCTTCGAATCGGTCAAGCATCTCCTTGCATTTACGTGTGGCGTCGTGAACAGAAAGGCCTCTGAGTTGTGCGAGGTAGATAAGGTGGGCGCCAACTTTCATTCGTTTGTATAAACCTCGTTCTTCGGGCAAATAACCCATCAGGGAAGGATGCTTTTTATTGAGCAGCTCGCCCTGAAAATAAACATGGCCACTGTCGGGACCCATGATGGTGGTGATGATTCTGATCGTGGTGGTTTTTCCGGCACCGTTTGGACCGAGCATACCAAAGATTGTGCCCTGTTCTACTTCAAAACTCACTTCATCGACTGCGAGATGATCTTTGAAGCGTTTTGTTACTTTATCTAATCTTAGAATTGACATATATCGGAGTGTGAACAAAAACTTGTTTTTATCACAAGCGCCCAAAATAAATTTTTAAATCAAGACTTGAAGGAAAAAATTTCAATAAAAAAAAACGCCTGTCTTGCTTTTAAGACAGGCGCATCAAAACAAAACGAAAAACCAACTATATTTTTAAATGAGTTTACCTCATTCCTTAAAGTCCCTTTTTTAAACGCACCGGAATGTCTAAATATTTGCCATTCCTGTATACTTTCACCGTCACTGAATCTCCCACTTTCGCCAGATCTATTTTCTCTTTGAGATCATTGAATGTTTTTAGTTTTTTACCATCTATCTCAACAAGAACATCATGAGGAAGGATTCCCGCATATTGAGCAGAACTACTTTCTGCTACTTCATCTACTAGTAAACCTTCGTTTATTGGCAATTTCTGTTCGGCAGCAAACTCTTCATCTAATACTAACACTGTAACACCCAAAGATGTTCGCTCGATGTCATTACCATTTTTGATAATGTCGTTAGCTATACCAATTGCAAGATTAATAGGGATCGCAAAGGAGTAACCGGCATAACTTCCTGTCTCTGAGGCTATTGCTGTATTTATACCCAGCAATCTACCATTGGCATCCACTAATGCTCCTCCGCTGTTACCCGGATTAATGGCGGCATCGGTCTGAATGAACTCTTCAATGGCTTTTTTCCCTGGGATAATATCAAGATCGCGACCCTTGGCACTAATAATGCCGGCGGTAACTGTTGATGTCAGGTATTCAAAAGGATTCCCTACGGCTAAAACCCACTCACCTACTCTGGCCTTGTCCGAATCGGCATATTCCATGGTAGGAAGATTTTTACCATCGATTTTTACAACAGCCAGATCTGTACTCGGATCGCGTCCCACGATCACAGCTTTATATTTCTTATTATCATTTGTCATGATGGTTACTTCATCAGCAAAATCCACGACGTGATTGTTTGTCAGGATATATCCGTCGTTGGAAATAATGACGCCTGATCCGGCACCTTTTCTGATTTGGGGACCGTAGCCGAATCCGTCTGAATTAATACCAAAACGTTGAAAGAAATCCTGGAAAGGATCCTGACGTCTGCGGTTTTGAGCAGTAGCTTCACTTTCAGAAGCTTCTATCAGGACTACAACCTTCTGCGCCAATTCTGCGGCGTTTGCAAAATCCGGACCGGTCACCGGAGCTGGTGTAGAGAGTGCGGGTGTGGTCGGATATCCGGTGATAGAATTAAAATTCTGACCTGAGGAAGGAGCGGACGTCAAAGATAATATTGACGAATGACCGAGAAGATTGAAGTGTTGTGCATATTGAATGGCTCCAAAACAAATCAAACCTCCAAAAATGCCAGCAAGCATGAGCGAAAAAAATGGTTTCAGTTTCATAGTCATTTCACTTTTTTGAGGATCATAAGTGGCTATTTAAACGGAAGCACTATACAGATGGTATCATTTCCTTTTTCGTTTAACAATTGTTTAACAGCGACCTTTAAAAGTCTCTTTACATCAGACGTGGCTTAAGCGCGGATAATTGCGGTGAAAGACGTAAAACAAAAATTTTATAAACAGGAGAATTCAATGTGTGCATCAATTTCATTGCTTCCGATTTGTAAGGTTCAGAACCTGTTGATTGAAAAGCAATCATTTCTTCTTCCCAGGATATATCAGTGTCACCGAGTGCAAATCGGGCCAGGAGAATATTCCATTTTGCAGCAGCAGATATTTCAATAAGAGAGTCCTCTAAAAAAGGCTGAAAAAGAATGATGGCTTCCTGAAAATTTTCATCCTTGAATGCAATCTTAGCTAATGTCCAATCATTTACACTTTCATTTTTAGTTTCATATAGCATCATGTCCGTTTCGGAAGTCCTGAGAAAATGTCGCATGGCTATTGAAGCCGGATCAAAGTGTCTGGTCGCCCACAGCCAAAAACCAAGGAAGGATAGGATAATCAAAATCGTAATGACGAACCATCGTTGACCGAAAAAACCGGTTTTGCTCTTTTCATCTGCATTATCGATTTGACGCAATTTCTCCCGCAGTTGTTTGTAGCGGAGATATTTGATCACTTTGAATGCTTCAATACTCTGCCTGACCTGGAGTTCTATATCAGGGTTTATATTTCTGAGATACTCTAGTCTCTGCAGATCATCAGGTTTAATCCTACCTAATAGATACTGATCAATAAGGTCCAACAACTCTTTTTCTTCCATGCTGATGGTGTTATAGTGTTTACTTTCCCATTTCTCTTTAGGTAATGTCTTCAGAGGTCTAAAATGTGACCGCTTTGGACCAGATTTTTTAGTTTTTTAAAACAGGCATACTTTATTTTTCTGGCCATCGGAGCACCGGAAAGATGTAATTGTTCTGCTATCTCACTCATCGTAAACTGAGCCAGCCACATGGTCAGGATTTGGTTACATCGTCCACCGGCCCTGGAGATATAGTGCTCTAGCTGTTCGTTTTGTTCAGTGATCATGAATAAGGACTCAGGGGAGATTTCGGGTGTACCATAGTCTTCATCAAGTTCTTCTACAAGGGTTATCCTTTTTAATTTTCTCACCTGGTTGAGAATTAATTTTCTGGAAATGCCTACCCAGTAAGATTTTAGGGAGTTGTCGGGTGCCGATTCAAACTGGATTTTGTGAATCATGACCAGGAATGCATCGTGTATGATGTCATCTGGTTCGGTGCGACACGCAGGATAAAGTTTAATCAGATCTGAAACTGCCGTCCTGACTGATTTATGATAATGAGTATACAGGCTTATGATGGCCTTCTCAGCGTTTGTGCCACCTGGTCTGATGGTGCTGACGAAATGTTCATCCCTGAGCAGGGGACTGTGATCTAGCTGGTGCATGTTTTCAACTGGATGATTTCCCGGTGAAGTGTAAACCTCCGTCAGATTTACAGGAAACACATCAGACAAGTATACAAAAAAATTGAGAGAAGATAGCTACAAAAAATATTTTTAAAAAAAGTTGAAAAAAGCGGTCACATTATAGGGGTCTCGAGACATTATACTATGCGTAAGAAGAGGTTGGATCCTCATTTTTTGATTTGCCAGTTGAACAGAAGCCGGACGATGCACCCGAAAAAGTCCGGCTTTTTTTTCATTTTCCGATGACGCCATGGTACAGACATATTATAGACTTACTCTATCCGCCATTGTGTGCGAGCTGTGGTGTGCAACGGCCGTTGGATCACCATATTTTTTGTCTGGATTGCATAAATGAACTTCCGGAAACCGGATTTCATCAGTATGCAGAAAATCCATTTACATCACACTTCAAAGGAAGAATAAATCTCAAGACTGGTGCTGCATTTTTGTATTTCTCAAGAGGAGGTGGCACACAGCGATTGCTTCATCAGATAAAATATAACAATCAGCCTGATCTTATCGTGACTATCGGAAAGTGGTATGGAAAACAACTCCTTCAATCTGAACTCTGGAATGAAATTGATATCGTCGTACCTGTACCTCTTCATTGGAAAAAACAACGCAAGCGTGGGTATAATCAAAGTGCAGTCTTCGGAGAAGGCATAGCTGAGGCGATGGGAATCACTTGTCAGAAAAATGCACTTCGAAGATCTACGCATGACAAGAGTCTGACAGGGATGAAAAGACTTGAGCGTGTACAAACTATCGGTTCATCATTTGTATTAGCTAATCCGAATCTTGTAAAGGAGAAACATGTTTTGCTGGTTGATGATGTATTGACGACAGGGGCGACGCTGGAGTCGTGCGCCCTGGCTCTTGCTTCAGCTCAGATCGCTTCGCTACGGATGGTTACGATTGCGACTGGGGAGCTTTAGGAAATCAGGTAAGAGGTAAAAGGTAAGCAGTAATTAATAATAGGTAATCAGTAACCAAAATTAAAAATGGAATTCGTAAAAGGATTTAGAGATCTTGAGGTTTATAAACTGACAAGAAAATTATCAAAAGAAATTTTTGAAATTTCAAAATCATTTCCAAAGGAAGAAATGTATTCCCTTACTGATCAGGTTAGAAGATCATCCAGGTCAATTGGGGGTCAAATAGCTGAAGCTTGGGGGAAAAGGAGGTATGAAAAGTCTTTTGTAAGCAAGTTAACAGATGCTGATGCTGAACAATTGGAAACCCAACATTGGATAGAAACAGCATTAGATTGTTCTTATATTTCAATTGAGAATTCAAAAATGTTATTAGAACAAAGTATTTCAATTGGGAAAATGCTAAATTCAATGATTACAAAGGCCGAAGCATTTTGCCATC
>JBATMM010000109.1:0-2947 GCA_049289835.1 Saprospiraceae bacterium
CCCGGACTTAGGAAGCATGAACCGACATTCAACAGTATATGTCTTATTGACTCTACTAGTACTTCTTGGTACAGGGGCCATCTTTGGAGGTGGCGTATTAATTATTTCTCCGAAAGGCGATTTATTTGGAATGCCATTATCCATTTTAGACAATTCGCTTTTCAACGACTTTTTAATCCCCGGTATTATCTTGTTTACAGTTCTTGGAATTACTCCGATTTGCATAGTCATAGCATTGCTAAAAAAGCCAGAATATAAAATCGCAGAATTATTCAATATTTATAAGGACATGTATTGGGCATGGACATATTGCATCTATATTGCCTTTGCCCTGATCATATGGATACAAATAGAAATGACAATTCTCCGCGCAGTGCATTGGTCACATACACTTTATATGTTTTTTGCCATTGCGATTTTATTTGTTGCTCTATTTCCGAAAGTGAGAAACTCATATAAAAAGTAATATGTCAACAGACACTAAAATAAAATGAAACAGTTACTCATATTTTTTGGTCTGGCTTATCTTGTTTCCTGGACGATTTGGTTTCCATTGTACGGTCATATTTTCGGACTGACCAACCTACCTGCCATACCTTTCAATCATGCTATCGGAGGGTTTGGGCCTTTCATCGCTTCCTTTTTGACTACGTGGATTTTTTTAAAAACTGAAGGAATAAAAAAACTTATGGCAAAATGTTTTCAAATCAGGCCACTGATTTATTTGGCTATTGCATTGTTCAGTCCTTTCATTCTTGCCTGGATAGCCATGCTGGCAGGTTATTTCATCAACAAGACTTCACTTGATTTTTCAGGATTTCTCAAAACAAAAGAATTTCCGCAATGGAGCTTTCTGACTTTTTTCTTTTACAATCTGATCTTTTTTGGTTTTGGAGAAGAAGTTGGTTGGCGTGGATTTGCATTGCCCCGACTGTTAAATAAGACAAACGCTTTGACTGCAAGTATTCTTCTGACACTGTTTTGGGCTCTATGGCATATACCTTTGTTCTTTTACAGACCAGGTTACACCACAATGGAGTGGACAGGGATTTTAGGTTGGCTTTTTAGTCTGCTGACAGGAAGTATTCTGCTGACATGGTTGTATAACTCATCACGAGGAAGCATTTTAATTTGTGCCGTTTTTCATTGTACTATTGACATTGCCTTTACGGCTGACATTGCAGACAAAAACATTGTGAATTATATGGGTTTTTTAATAACCGTTTGGGGTATATTGACCATTATTATTTTCAAACCAAAATATTTAGCACGTCAACAAGCAAACATAGCGGATATAAAGTGTCCGTAAGAAACTCGCCAATTGTTCGCCAGTTGAAATCAATTTTTACTATCTTACAAAATAAAAAAGTATGAAAGTCCTTATTCTTGTCCCTATTCTACTTTTTTGCACAAATGCGTTTTCACAACCCGTTTTTGCAATTACTTCCCAAGGCGATTTATTTTCACTTGATTTAGTTAATTGCCATTCCCTTCTTGTCAGTTCGACGGGTCACACATTTGTGGACATTGCCTTTACACCGGATGGGCGTCTTTGGGGATTGGAAGAAAATGATCTTTATCAGGTAGATGCGATCACTGGTAACTCCACATTAATTGGAAATATTGGTGTGACATCTTCATCCTTAGTCGGCTTAAATGATTCTACTCTATTGACTGAATCAGGTCTTAATCTTTACGGAATAAATATTTCTCATCCAACTGCTTTTTATATTGACACTATAGGGTTTCCGGCATTGGGTGATTTGACCTGGTATGACGAGGATCTTTATATGATGGCCCCGGGTCAATTGATAAAAATCACGATGAACAATACGAATACTGCAATTCTTAATGTTACAGCTATCAACAATTTGAGTGATTCAATACCTGATTGTTTCGGAGCTGTTACAGCATCATTTGCCGGTGATTACAATTCCATCATTGGTTTTTCAGAAACTGATGCCATTAAGATTTGTCAATTAGATGGGACTTACAAAACAATTTGTCCATCACTGGTACCAGATATGATTTATGGTAGCGCATCATTGCGATTACCTGTTCAACAACCGCCGCCAACAACCTGTTCATCCTCAACTTCAGTGGCGAATGTCATTCCGGACAATACGGTAATCGAAATTATTCCAAACCCTGCAAGCAGATCCGGACAAGTCCAAGTCAAAATAAACGGTATAATTTTAAGACCCTACACCATCAAGATTGTAAGCTTACAAGGCCAAATATTATTCTCTAAAACCGACCAATCATCTACAAATGAATTTGAACTTGATCTGAATAAACTTAATCCGACAAGCGGATTATATGTTGTTGAAGTCAATAATTCTTCTCAACAATTTCATTCGATGATACTTATTGAATAAAGGTTAATGACCTCTTACCCTATTCTCCAAATCTACAAAGGCTCATATGTATTAGCAAATAAGCTCACTTGCTGACTATTCTGAGCTTTATTTGACAATTTTATAAGCTAAACCTTAATAGAGCTCAATATTGTCTCATTTTAAGCTCATTTTTAATGACTATTGAGCTTTATTTTGTGTCTTTGTGAGCTATAAATAGACAGCCATGACAAATCCGGAGAAAAAGTATCAGCGTATTCAAAAAGATGTTTATCGGGCAATATGAATTTGCAGTGAAGACATATTTTTAGTACCCAAGATAAAACGCTCAATACCAGAATATGCAGAGAATAGAATTTTGATTATTGAAAAGTAAGCTTGAGTAAAGCTGGTCGAAGCACAAAGACCATTCATAGTTTCGACACATTTCTGATTATCTTTCCCGTTGCTTTAATGGTTTAAAAAAATATTTTGATGATCACAGGAATAAAAATTCTAAAAACAGATATCCTCTCCGACAACTGGTATATTCTCAAGAAAGTAACTTATGAATATCACAAAAAAGACGGTACGCTGCATGTTCAATCCAG
>JBATMM010000110.1:0-14509 GCA_049289835.1 Saprospiraceae bacterium
TTGCCGCAAATTCCGCAAATTCACACAAATGGAAGCACCATTAAATCAGCACTACTCACCGATCACTAATTTTCCTAATGATACGGTTGAGCGTAGGCTGTGCCGAAGGCTTGTACTGAGCGGAGTCGAAGTATCGAGCGTTAGCAAAACTCTGTTTTGCGTAATACTACCCCCCACTCACTGCTCAAAATTTACCACTCACTAGTGACCGATAACTAATTTCTCTGTTCTTACGCCTTCTTTCGTCCGAATTTCAACCAAATAAATTCCCGATGTTAGTTTTTGAGTTTCAATGTTAATCTGGTTAAATCCCATAGGATATTGTTTTGCGGATATAAACTCCATCACCTCACCATTGAGATTTATCAGGCGTATGGTCAATGAAGTTGATTTGTCCAGATTCAAATCAAGATGAACATGATCATTGGCAGGATTCGGAGAGATTTTAAAAGTAATACTCTTGTCAATTGTACTTGTTGAGGAAATAGGCATCAACAATCCACTTCTGGGTCCCTGCAATGTATTTCGCATGAGTTCCACCTGGCCATGTGTGAACATATTCATACAAGCTTCACTGGCATAGTCCATATAATTTTCGATAAGATCGGGAACATCTTTGTTGTAGAAGGTTTCGATTTGTGCGCATGTGTTTTTTGTTGTATCGCAATCAAAAGCGGATTGTGTATTTGCATATGGTGTGTCATCTACTCCATCACTTTGATCACAGGCATTGGGTCCAAATGTTCCGCCATCACCCCAGATGTGACGCAATCCAAAATAATGACCAACTTCATGCACGGGTGTTCTCCCTTTGACGACGATGGCACCGCTTCCATCCGGATTATCAATCGTATTTGGATTGTTGCCACCGAATACACGATAATCAATGACAACTCCATCTTCTCCCGCAGTCGGCGCACCGGAATCTGCAGGCCAGTTTTGTAAATTATTGGGCGGAAAAGCAAACCCAAGTATCTGACCAATGGTAATACCAAATAAAGTGATAGGCTGAATATTACATACCCATATATTCAGGTATTCATTTGGATTCCATGCATCACTTCCACCATCAGCATCATGTTTTGCTTCCGCGAGAAGGTTAGAGCCCAATAAATCAACACTGAATAATTGATCAGTATGTACACGAACTACGCTGGCCAGATTGAAATGAATATTAGCACTTCCGGCTTCGTCATGGAATATCGAACGCAGATTTGATGTATCTGGATTAAGCCTGTTATAATCATTATTGAGGATCATAATTTGATTATAGATGATACTGTCATCCAGATTTTCGTCAGTCGCATTCCATACGACATGAACGACGACATTTACTTCGAGCGGTTCATTATCCAGAAATCGATGAGTCGCTCGGATCTCTTCAAATGTTGCGGTAAAGGCATCATTCAATGCCGGATATTTTTCATGAAGGATATTTGAGAAAATCTCGTTTCCGCAAAAAACGGGTTTTATACTTTCCTGGGCATTTAATCCAAAAGATAGAAAGATGAAAAACAGTAGAAGGTTTTTTTCCATGAGGCACGCAAGCTGAGAGAGTGAAAAGAGGGTAGTGCGAATATAATGATTTAACAGACGGCTTGCTTTCGTCTTGAGAATGATTGGTTTTTAGTGAAATTGGAAGATGGAGATTAGAAATATCCTTTGTTTCAGCTTTGAATCAGTCTGTTTCAGGAAGGTTTATGGCAACATTCAACCGTAGTAGTGGTCTTGTCCATTTTTGGACTTAGATAGGGTATGCCCAGGTTCAGTCCTCTTAATATTAGAATAATGGCCATCATACCTACAAAGACAGGAACAGCCCGTTTGAGTTTCAGGCGAAAATTAAACGAGAGCAAATGGCCAAACACCATCATCGCTGCCATGACAGGAAAAGTCCCCAGGCCAAAAGCGAACATCAGAAGCATACCATTTAAGGTATTCATGGTGGCCAAAGAAGCAGCTATTGCAACATACACAAGTCCACAAGGCAACAGGCCGTTAAGTAATCCAATCGTTAAAAATGAAAATGTAGTTTTGGGTTTGTTCAAATGTCTGGCGAGAGAAATTTTTACCCATGTATTTAATTTAGCCAGCCAAGTTATCCGGGATGAAAAAGAAAAATTTGAAATAATAAATACAAGAATCAATACTCCGGCTGCAATTGAAACGACCTGTTGTAAACCCCAGATTCGGAATTGATTTCCCATGAATCCAAACAATAAACCTAATGCACTATATGTGATCGCCCTGCCAAAATTGTAAAAGAATATATCTGCATATTTCTTCCCTCCGGAATCCGTCGCTACAGGCAATGACAATGCAATCGGTCCACACATGCCAATACAATGAAAACTACCCAAAAATCCTATGGAAAGACCAGTTACGAGACTCAGTAAAAATTCATTCATTTAAAAATGGTTAGCGCAATTCGGTATTCGGTATTCAGTAAGCAGTAAGCAGTATTTTGTTATTCACTATTCACTATTCATTTGATTTTCGAGGGGTTCGAGGTCGGAGACACTCGAACGTCAGTATTCAGTATTCAGTATTCAGTATTCAGTATTCATTATTCGTTATTCGTTATTCGTTATTCGTTACTCGTTATTCGTTATTCGTTACTCGATACTCGTTATTCTACAATTAGTTTCTCCTCCCGATAATACTCCTTGTGTGCATTTGTCCATTTTATCCTTGCTGTATACATTCCCTTCGTAAGCGAATTTTTTGAGATGAGCTGTCGATCACTTCCATTTGTCTGAATGACAAGATCCACATCTTTTCGTTGAGCATCATTCCGGAGCAATTCAATAGTGCCATTCTCCATGCTTTCAAATGATCCCAATGGAAATGTAATGATTACTTCATTCTGGTTCTGATCTATCAGACTGCCTGTGGATATGGCCATCAGATTTTTCTGCGCATCTATAGTAGATTGATATTTTATTTCTTTCTCATAGTAATGGTCATCTATCATTTCATTCGATTGCATTGATGCATAATACACCATCCCCAGCATACCTGCCAGGAATAAAATGATGAAGATTGTCAATGAATGTCCCCAGTTCATAAATTTTGGATTTTGGATTTTAGATTTTTGTTTTTTGCCAATTGCCAATTGCCAATTGCTCTTTGCTACTACATAAAAGGTCCTAAAAACTTTGTCCTCACAGTTTGTATTTTCTTTCCATTTTCATACACCCCTATTGATATCTTATTGCTTCGGGTATGGATCTCCGATTTTGGTAACTCCAGGAAGAATGTAAACTCGTTGACTGCTTCTTTTTTAAGTAAAAATTCCTGGGCTCCTATCGGTTTAATCTCACCCACCAAGCCTTCAATTCTCAATTCAACAGGGAACTCTTTATTTGTCTTATTGATGATTTTGGCATCAAATAAATTACTGATTTTATCACCCTCCATTTCCTGGAAAAGTTGACCACTGACTCTTGAAATATAGGTATCTACAGTTTTTCGTGTGATGATCATGACCGTCATGGCCGATAGCAAAACAAATAAAAGTACTGTATACGCTTTCATCTTTGTATTGAATTGAAAAGGAGTACCATTGGCTATCTGATTTTCAGAAGCATACCGGATAAGCCCTTTTGGAAACCCAACCTTGTCCATGACCTCATCACAGGCATCAATGCACGCTGTACAGCCTACACAATCCATTTGTACACCATCCCGGATATCAATACCGGTCGGACATACGACAACACATTTTTTGCAATCTATGCAATCTCCGTTCGTCCGTTGTTCATTGCGTTTGTATTTCCCTCTTTCTTCGCCCCTTTTATAATCATATGAGATCTGCATGGTGTCCTTGTCAAACATGACACTTTGCAGGCGTCCATATGGACATATAGTCGTGCAAACAATCTCTCTGACAAAAGCAAAGACTGCATAGAACAGCAAAGTGAATACAATCAGGCCCACAAGTAGTGCCACATTCTGGCTTAAGGGTTCGCCAATTATTTTTACAACTTCATCCAGGCCGATGATGTAGGCCAGGAAAGTATGAGCGATAAGAAAAGACACAACCAGGAACAGAACATGTTTAAGTACTTTTTTCCAGATCTTTTCCGCAGTCCACGGCCCGTCATGCAATGTCTTTTGTCTCGAAGCTGATCCTTCTATCCACCATTCAATCTTTCTGAATACAAATTCAAGAAAAACCGTCTGCGGACAAGCCCATCCACAAAACAAACGCCCATAAATGACTGTGAATAAAACTATGAAAACAATAAACGAAATCATGCCCACCGCGAAAATGAAAAAATCCTGCGGCCAGAATATTTTTCCAAAGAGGATAAACTTGCTGTCGATCACATTGATCATGAAAAATGGATTTCCATTGATCTTTATAAACGGCATGGCGAAAAAAACTATCAGGTAGAGATAGGATACAATATTCCTGTATCTGTAATACTTACCTGAAGGTTTGAACGCATAGATCCAATTTCGTTTACCGGATTCGCTGACGCTGCTGACCCGATCACGAAATGTCTCTGCATGTAATAATTCTTCTTCAGTCATTTTACTTTTTAATCAACGTATCTACCTTCATTTTTAACGCAGATGTAGTATCTGCTGTTGTTGTGTCCGGTACATACAGCGTTCCTTGTTGTTCCTTAGGGTTCGGAGGATTTGTCCCACGAAGCGTAAGGATGTAATTTGCGGCTTGTGCCATTTGTGAGGGAGATAGTTGATCTTTCCAGGAAATCATTCCTTTTTCAGGATAGCCATATTTTATGGTTTTGAACAAATCTTTCAATGCTCCACCATGAATCCAGTAGTCATCCGTCAAATTTGGTCCTACCTGGCCTCCTCCATCAACTCGATGGCATGCAGCACAAATAGTCTGAAAAGTTTTTTTCCCCTCCTCCAGATCCGCTCCGGTCATTATTTTGACATTCGATTCGTCAATAGCATTGGCTGCAGTTTTTAGATATTCATCATGCTGTATCTCAGCAAGGGCTATTGCACTATTATATTCCTGTATTTGTGACGGTCCTGATTTAGCGATCTGATACCGGTAAAAATAACCGATTCCAAAAATGATCGTGATGATAAATGCAGTAGTAAACCAAGGTGGAATAATATTGTCCAGCTCACGGATATTATCATAACTGTGCCCGGTATCAATCTTATATTCCTCTTCGATGGGCTTAAAGTTCATGGCTGTCCATTTCTCCTTCATCCATGTGAAGATATCATGGCGTGCTTCCGGACTTTCCTGACCTGCTGCTTTTTTCTGGATCAAATCTTTCGTGCGCAGTGCAAAGATGACAATGAGAAGCAGCTCAAGGCCTATCACACAAAGCAACATAATAGTCATTGTGTTGGTCAACAATCCCCATGATTGAGACTGAGTAGCTGCTGGGACAACAGCAGTTGTTTGGACGGCAGCAGTTGTTTGCATTGCAGCAGTTGATTGGACAGAAGCAGTTGTTGGAGATGCTGTAGTCTGTGCCAAAAGGGAGGTATTAATCAGTATAAAACAGAGCGGGATCAATACCTTCAGTGATCCGGAATTTATATTATCCATATAGTATCGCTTAGCTGCAGCGATAAATGTGTTGGCTAATATTCGCAATGGTATCAGTAGCATTACTGCGATCACGATCAATAGAAAATTAGTATCGATGATGATCCCCTTATTTACTTTCGCAGGTACATCAACCTGTCCGTAAGCGACACAGCTGATCAGCAACATGATTATACTTAGTATTGATTTCATATGTTTTGTTATACTTTTCAAGTGTTTAGATTAGTCATTCAAAGGAAGATTTTCCATATGCTCGATTTCATTTTTATCGATGCGATAACTCCATATAAGCACACCGGTAAAAAAGACTACAAATAGCCCAAGTGAAATGAGAGGATAAATACTTACTCCTGCAATGTGTTCGAGATAATTTGAAAATTTCATAGGTCTTATATTTATTTAGCCGGAGTGATTGGTGCTGCTTTAATGTCGGTTCCCAGTCGTTGGAGGTAGGCTATCAAAGCGATGATTTCTCTTGAACTTGGAATGTTGATTTTATCATTCTTCAGATTTGAGGCAATACTATCCGCCTGGATTTTCAAATCATCATTCGCTATTCCCTCATAGCCGTTTGGATAAGGAACACCCATCTTGCGCATAGCATGGATCTTCGAGTTAGTAGTCGAAATGTCCAGATCCTTTTCGAACATGAAAGGATAAGATGGCATGATCGAACCGGGTGACATAGAAGTAGGTTCGTACATGTGATTGAAATGCCAACTATTCGGGAACTTACCTCCTTCCCTTGCCAGATCCGGGCCTGTACGTTTACTTCCCCATTGGAATGGATGGTCATATACGAATTCACCTGCCTTTGAATATTCACCATAGCGTGTCACCTCATATCTGAATGGTCGTATCATCTGGGAGTGACAATTATAGCAGCCTTCACGGATATAAAGATCTCTTCCCTGAAGCTCAAGAGGAGTATATGGTTTTACAGAAGCAATAGTTGGGATATTCGATTTAACAAGGAAGGTAGGTATCAATTCAAACAACCCACCAAAACTAACCAACACCAAACTCAATAGTAATAGCAGGATTGGTTTGCGTTCGATGATACTGTGCCAGAAACTACCTTTAGGTGCTCTGTATTTTTTCTCAAGAGCTGGAGCTTCGGCACTTTCATGAGCGACAAATGAACCTGCTTTTGCAGTTTTCCAAAGATTGTAGATCATAAGGATCACACCCGTCAGGTAGATCGTTCCGCCTATCGCTCTGAGTACATAGAATGGAACGATTGTTTGTACAACATCAATAAACTGGTATTGCAGTTGTCCTTCAGGTGTAAACGCTTTCATCATGAAGTACGTCCTGAATGCACTCCAGTACATGGGTATAGCATACATGATGATGCCCAATGTGCCTATCCAGAAATGCGTGCCCGCCATTTTCCTGGAGTATAGCTTCGTATTGAACAATTTTGGAATCAGCCAATACATCATACCAAAGGTGAGAAAACCGTTCCAGCCTAATGCTCCGATATGCACGTGGGCAATCGTCCAATCACTGTAATGAGATATTGCATTTACATTTTTAAGCGATAACATCGGGCCTTCAAAAGTGGCCATACCATATGCTGTTACTGCCACTACAAAGAATTTCAGCACCGGATCTTCTCTCACTTTATCCCATGCGCCTCTCAATGTAAACAGACCATTGAGCATACCTCCCCAACTTGGAAGAATGAGCATGATCGAGAATGCAGTGCCCAATGCTTGCGCCCATTCAGGAAGCGCTGTATAAAGAAGGTGATGAGGTCCGGCCCAGATATAGATGAAGATGAGACTCCAGAAGTGTACGATACTAAGCCTGTAGGAATAAATAGGCCGATCAACTGCTTTGGGCAGGAAATAGTACATCAGTCCGAGATAGGGTGTAGTAAGGAAAAATGCAACTGCATTGTGACCATACCACCATTGTACTAACGCATCCTGTACACCCGCATACCATGAATAACTTTTAAACAATGATATAGGTAACTCCATGGAGTTGACTATATGCAACATGGCCACAGTCACCCATGATGCGATGTAGAACCATATGGCTACATACAGGTGTCGCTCCCGGCGGGTCAGGATGGTGCCAAACATATTGATCCCAAACACCACCCATATCAATGTGATCAGGATATCGATGGGCCATTCAAGTTCTGCATATTCTTTACCTGTGGTAATCCCGCATAGCAGTGTGACAGCAGCCAGAACGATGATCGTTTGCCAGCCCCAGAAATGAATCTGCCCCAGCTTTTTACTCCACATCGATGTCTTCAATAATCGTGGCAGTGAATAATAAATCGCTGTGAAAATCCCATTGCCCACAAATGCGAAAATGACCGCATTGGTGTGAACAGGCCGCAGTCTGCCGAATGCAATGTTAGGCAGGTACGTACTAAAATTAAGCGCCGGGAAGGCTAATTGAAATGCCGCTATGACACCCAGTAACATTCCCACGGTTCCCCATGTGATGGTTGCTATCGCAAACATCTTCGGGAGCTTGTTATCGTAGTAAAATTTTTCTAATTCCATTTTCTTTATTCCGTTGATTATTTTGATGTATATATTTTTTAATTGATTGCTGCTTTTTTCTTTTTCTTTTTTCTTTTTGCTAATTGCTAATTGCTAATTGCCTATTGCCTATTGCTTACTCTTTTCCTCGTTCTCCTCAAACAAAATCCTCCTCGGCGGTGCATAGTCATCATCAAACTGTCCATCACGCACACTCCACAAAAACCCAATAAGGAATATCGCGGCTATACCAAAACTGACCAGAAGAAGAAGGATAATTGCACTCATTTTTGGTTTATGGGTTTATAGGTTTATATGGTTATTTTTTTTATTTGTTTTTGCTTTTTGCCTATTGCCTATTTCTTTTGCTTTTTGCCTATTGCCTATTGCTTATTGCTTATTGCCTATTGCCTATTGCTTATTGCTTATTGCCTATTCACTCCTCACTAATTTGTATTTCCTCGCAAACCACTGACTCAATCCAAACGTGATCAATATGATCGAAATCGAACTGCACGGCATGAGTATTGCTGCGATGATCGGGGATAAAGTGCCTTGTACAGCAAAGAATAATCCAATGATATTGTAGGTAATCGAAATGCCAAAACTTAACAGGATGATTTTTTTACCAGACCTGATATAATCCAGGATATTATCCATGACCGATATTTTCGAAGCATGTATGATGCCGTCCGCAGCCGGTGTAAAGTTGTTGTCATCATCACACACAGCTATACCGATATGACTTTCTTTCAGTGCTCCTGCATCATTGAGTCCATCCCCGATCATCAGGACATTTGATTTCTTTTCATCCTGCAGATGTTGGATGTAGGCCAGCTTATCATGAGGTGATTGCTCAAATAATAGAACACAATCATTTCCCATCTTTTCCTTCAGAATGACCTCTTCATTATTATTGTCACCGGAGATAATAGAAATGGTGTATTTGCTTTTCAAGGATTTAAACAAATCAAACACCCCCGGTCTGTATGTATTCGTGATCTGAAATACACCTATGAGTTTCGAATCTACACTGATCGCTACTGTGCTGTTCTGATTGTTCATCTTAATACCACCAGCGAATTCCAATGTACCAATCTTCAAATGATGCTCATCGACCCAGGCTTCTATCCCTTTGTGTTCTATTATTTTAAAACTATCCACATAGCTTCTTGCCGGAGTATCCAGATAATCCAATACGGCTTTGCTTAAAGGATGATTGGAATGACTGAGCACGGAAGCTATCGTGGTTTTTAAATCCCCGCTTATCGTCAGACCTTCATACCTGACGTTCGTTTGTTGATTCTGTGTTATTGTTCCGGTTTTATCAAATACAACGGCATCAATGTGAGACAGCGATTCAATCACATTTGCATTTTTGAGATAAAATTTATTGAGAGAAAGGATGCGCAGTATGTTTCCCCTTGTAAAACTTGCCGACAGCAACAATGCGCATGGACAGGCTACAATGAGAATGGTGGTCAGTGCATTCCACATCAGGTGAGGCTCTCCTCTCCACAACCAATATCCACCGGCAATAGCTCCGATCGTCAATATGATGTAGGTGAAGTACTTACTCAATACATCTATGAATGAAGAGGGTGTTCCCGCTATTTTATTTGTGTTTTCTTTGTTCCAAAGATTAGTGAGATAGGATTGAGATACTTCTTTGACGACAAGCAGTTCAATATTGCCGCCCATTTGTTTTCCACCGGCATAGATGATTTCTCCTTTATTGACTTTTACAGGAAGACTTTCTCCGGTGACAAAACTATAATCCACTTCTGCATTTCCTTTTGAAAGAATGGCATCTACAGGTATCAATTCCTGGTGATGGATGTGAATGATGTCATTGACTTTGATCTGGTCGACAGGAACAGATTTTACAATCTTATCTTTTAATACATTGACAGCAATTGGAAAGAAGGATCTGAAATCTCTGTCAAATGATATGGTCTGATATGTCTTATCCTGTAACCAACGGCCAATCAGCATAAAAAATACAATACCACTCATGCTATCAAGATAACCGGAACCGGTACCCGTACTGATCTCATAGATGCTCCTTCCAAATGTGATGAGAAGTGCTAATGCAATAGGAGCATCGATGTTGAGATATTTATTTTTAAGTCCATTCCATGCATTGATAAAAAATTCACCCGCACAATATGTGATCACCGGCAGTGAAAGCATAACGATGATGATGGTGAGTGTTTTTTTAATTAGTGGTTCCAAAGCTATACCATCGGAAAAATATTCCGGGAAGCTCATCATCATGATATTGGCAAAACAAAAGCCAGCCAATCCAATCTTATACCAACGCCTTCTGTCGATGTGACGCAATTGACTATTTGACACATCTTCCATGCTGAGATGAGGTTCGTAACCGATGTGTGCCAAGAGCTCTACTACACCCCGTAGAGAAATCACAACCGGATCGAAAATGATAAATACTTCTTTGTTGGTAAAGTTGACTCTCGATGAGACAATACCCGTGTTGATTCTATGGATATGTTCCAGGAGCCAAAGACAACTGCTGCAATGAATCTGTGGAAGATAAAATGTCACATGGGTCCTGCTGCTATCTGTATATTGAATTAATTTGTTGGCAATCTCAGGGTTATCCAGGAAGGCAAATTTTTCTTTCCGGATTGAATTGATCTGCTTTATCCCCGGATGACTATTGAGGTCGTAATATTCACAGAGGTTGTACTCATTTAGAATCTGGTATACGCTTTTGCACCCTTCACAACAGAATACCATATCTCTTAAGTTAACGGATTTATTGTGGCAGGTATCGCCACAATGGTCACAGAAGAGAAGTGTATTTGTTTTAGTAGAATTCATATGGATTAAAGAAAATATTACCTTATTATCTTTTAGTTTGGCATTAATAAATCAGTTCACCAAAAAAAACTTACCTGAATCAAGCTTCGTGTTAAAATCTCCAATGGTGTTTTCTTCGATCATCTTGATCAGATTTTTTTTAATATCCTGAAACTTGTGATGAACAGGACATGGTTTTTTAGCATCGCAGGTTTTAAGCCCTAATGCACAGTCGAGGTAAATTGAATTTCCATCCAATGCTTTGACAATATCAGCCAGCGATGTTTTTAGATCAGCTTTATCGAAATAGAATCCGCCATTCGGACCCTTGATGGAATGTACAAGCTTTTTACGGCTCAATTCCTGCATGATTTTGGCTATAAAATGTTCCGGAGCGTCTGTTCCTTTGGCAATTTCTTTAATACCGACACGAGAGCCATCCTTTGATTTCTGTGCAACAAAAATCATGGCCTTGATTCCGTATTCGCATGTCTTAGAGAACATAAGATAGACGTAAGGGAGTGAGGGAGAGTAGACAGAATATCATTTCAGGAACAAAGATAAAAACTGAATTCAGAATTAAAAGAGTTTATTATCTTTTTATATTGAATATTTAAAATTCAGCATATCATAAAGACTTTATTCGAATAAAAGTATTTAAATGCAGTTATGAACCTGATCAGGAAAAATGAGCAATTAACTGGAAATCAAATCTTTAATTTATCTAATCCGGCACTATAAGCAAGATCAGTGAAAGGAATGATTGTTATCATTGGCCGGTACCGGTGCCAGGCAGGTGTCCAAGCCACTTTATTTGGTATGGTGGCAGGCAGGGGCAAGTTGCAACATTTAATGCGGTATTAAGCATGGACAAGACTCTGCATTTGATGTGGCATTAATTATGCGCAAGTTGCTGCATTTGATGTGGAGGAAGGCAGGGATAGGTCGTTGCATATGGTGTGGTGGTAGGCAGGGGCAAGCCACTGCCACTGCCCATATCGTCTTACTGTCTTACCTTTTGCTGTCTTACCTCTTACTGTCTTACCTCTTGCTTTCTTACCTTCTCACTCTCAAGTCAGCTTTTCGAAATCATCAATCTTATCGAGTTCAAAGACCGTGACCCCATCTTCTCTGAAATAATAGGGCAATTTGAATTTTGCATTCCATGTGATTTCACTGCCATGATATGAACTTTTAGCATGTATGCTTTGTGCTGCCGTTTCATTATATCCTTTGATCATGACCAGTAATTCCATTTGTGAGGCGATATAATCTTCAGCGGTCCATCCATACAATGGGCTTGAATCATCGATATAATGTACGATCGTCCAGTTCATCGGGAAGTAGGTTATTTTGGCATTCTCTACGATCAGATTTTGATATTTTCGGTTTGATCTTCCATTCTCCTCCACGATGATATTCATCAGGACACGCGTTTCAAGTTCTGTAAGATTGTGATCACGTTCATTAGCGATCCTGAACATTAAAGCAAAACCTTCTTTGTATGGCGTGTAGAGTATATTTTTTGAAAAGCGGATTCCATGTGATGGTTTTGAAAAACGACCATACATAAGTCCGGTGAAAATGGCAAAACTCATCAGACCAATTAACGCTTCAACGGAGGCGACCACACTTACTACTCCGGTCAATGGATACAGGGATCCATAACCTACTGTCGTCATCGTCTGTGCACTAAAAAAATAAGAAACCAAGAAATGATTTTTTACCTGGTAATCCTGCGTCATTCCTATTCCCACAGAATCAACCATCATGTAGATGAATGCAAAAATTGTATTTATGAAAATATACGAACTGAATACAATAGCAAAAAATTTCCACCAGCCCATCGTCACCAGGTTATGAAATAAAGATCTTTTTTCACCTACCCTGACCAGGTTGAAAGAACCATCCTTGTTTATAATCCTTTTCGTATTTGGATTTGCCTGATTGGTGAATCCAAAATCATCGCCTTTATTTTCAGGTTTATTAAATCGCTTTTGGACGAGTTCGTTTATTCTCATGGTTTGTTTATTTAATTTAGTTCAGGTCATCATCTTTGTCAAAAGTAAGGAATGGTATTAAAAGCCTACCGAAGCCTCAATCATAAAACCATTAAATTTTCCGTTTGACCTGATATCAGTTGTCAGGAATTCCTGATAAACCTGTGTCACATATTCAATTTTGGCCAATATATTCTTTGTCATAAACCATCCTGCCGAACCAGTTATTCTTTTGATAATGATCTCACGAGATGAATTAGGCACGAATGCATTGACTGTATTAATACGGCTACCGATCCAAAAATTTTCTGTTTTATGTGGAAATCTTAAAATTATATCTGCTGCATATTGCTTTACTTCTCTTCTATCAGGTTCGGTTGATTGTTTTCCGCTGCCGATTTCAAATGTGCCGAAAAGCTCAAGGCTTTTATATTTTAAGAAGGGATTAAACATAAATGCGCTCACTTCCCTGGTAAACTTTGGATTGAACCGACCAGACCATGCATTACCATTAGATGTAGCATGCTCATTTTCCATTACAAAGAAATAATGCGAACCAGCCCTGTCGCCAAAGAACAGGGTGTTGTTCTCTGCACTGGCATCGATATAGAATGAACCTGTAAGTCTTAATCGGAAATCATCAGTGAACTGTTTATCGAAACCCATTTTTCCATGGAAAGCAGCTTTGTATTTAATTATCTTTCCTGTTGCCGGATCAGGTTTTGTGGGTATTAGTACAGTAGGATTTAATTGTCCATTGGTGATGCCAAAGGAAGCGAGAGCTCCACTACGCGGATGGTAAAAAATATCACCGCCGATTTCAGTGGTGAATTCATCCATGATGTAGTTTTCCACAAATGGATTATAGATAGCATTCCCTCCGTCAGTCCTTCTGTAATGTTGATCACCATAATCAACTTCATAGTCGCCGATTTTAATCGTAAAGTCCTTCATTAGCTTATCTATGAACGGACTGTTGAGAAAAGTAAGTTTGTCAAATTGTATATATCCTCCTTTCACCCATGCTTCAGCGTGATGCCGTGATGACAGATACATCGTGATCTCCATTCTTATTCCATCGGCAAGCTGAGCATTTAGATTGAGATTGGCCATCGCCAGGTTGAAGCCGTCTTTTATTGGAACCAGAGTATTGATGTGCACGCTATCAACTACAAGATCCAGGGCATCATTTTTATGATTTAATGCCTGGTAATCCTGTGTAAAATTTCCTCCGATGCTAAGTTTTAAACTTTCGAAGGAACCGGTATCCTTTTTAGAATTTTCAAAAATATTCAGCCCTTCTTTGTTGTTAGGCCTTATATACTGAATTGCTGGCCGTTGAGAAAATGCTACATTATAAATCATTAAAAGCGACAGAATAATTGGATAAGCTTTCATTTCACTTGATTTTATTTGAATAAGATGCGACCCCATTTAATATTCCGGGATATGTGATCAATTTAACGAACCTTTTCAATTATTGAAAACCAAATAGCAAAAAAAAGAAAAAGGGTGCTCCATTTCCGGAACACCCTTTTTAAAAGAGGACGCAGATCTTTTAAGAAAAATTAAGATTGTTTAAGATTTAATTTTCCTCAGACCGTCGAGTGTCTCTGACCAGACGT
>JBATMM010000111.1:0-5420 GCA_049289835.1 Saprospiraceae bacterium
GTACGGACAGGTCGCGACCTGTCCGTACTTCTAAAAAAATTTAGCGGTGCTTCTATTTGAATCCACCATCCATTAGTCTGGCAGCCGAACTTCGTTTTCTCTCCATATCTTTAATCTATGCATTTCAATTTTCGACTCCCTCCCATCTTTTGCCTTTGCGTTTGCTTTGTCGTTTCGTGCAGGAACGAACAAAAAATGAATTATGAGCCTGGCCACCAGATGGATCACGAATCCACTGCACCAAAAGGCCAGCCGGCAGCTGAAACTTTGGCCATGATCGATAGTGTCCAGAATGCGCAAAACAAAGTCGACCCTGCAAAAGTGAATATCATCCTGTGTGCTCAGCGGGCTCAAATGTATAAAGCAAGACTATCTTCTGTAAACGGGCTGGAAAAAGCCAACCTGATGGTGATGTACGGATTTGAAGAACTAAAAGCAGGTAATACACAACAGGCCATAGACGCATTTAAAGATTGCATCAATTTCGTAACCCCTATGCAGATACCAGGCAAAGAAAAAACCATACTCGAAGTAAAAAAAATGCTCGCCATTGCAGACCTGCGCCTGGGTGAACAACAAAACTGCATCAACAATCACACTTCAGCTTCATGTGTCATTCCGATAGCAAAGGCGGGTCAACATGCATTGAAAGATGGATCCACGCAGGCGATGGAACTATATGAAGAAATATTAAAAGCGGATCCTACTGATCTCACTTCAAAATATTTACTGAATATCGCGGCCATGACACTTGGAAAATTTCCAAACGGCATACCATCATCTATGCGATTACCAGATGGTTATTTTAAATCATCCGTTGATTTTCCGATGTTCACAGATATTGCACCTGAACTCGGGCTGGACAAACGAGGACTTGCAGGCGGTGTAGCGGTCGAAGATTTTGACCGCGATGGGTATCTTGACATCATGGCTTCATCATGGGGGTTTCATGATCAGATCCGATATCTTCACAATAAAGGTGATGGGAGTTTTGAAGATTGGTCGATTCAGGCCGGACTTAAAGGAGTGACCGGCGGGCTCAATCTCCGGCATGCCGATTATAATAATGATGGATATGCAGATGTCCTGATTTTACGCGGTGCATGGTTGAGAGACCAGGGAAAGATCCCAAGCTCATTGCTCAGAAATAATGGCGACGGAACATTTACAGATGTAACTGTGCATGCAGGTATTTATTCGAAAAGGCCAACGCAAAATGCAATCTGGGCTGACTTTGATCTCGACGGATGGCTCGATTTATTTGTGGGCCACGAATCTATTCCGGAATTAGGTCCGGCTTTTAATTTTCCATCTCAGCTGTATCACAACATGCGTGATGGCACATTTGAAGAAGTGATCAATTCAGGTCTCAATGTCAATGCTTTTATAAAAGGAAGTACAGGAGGTGATATTAATAATGATGGATTGCCTGACATATATGTGTCTGCTCTCAATGGCGATAATTTACTTTTCCTGAATACTTCGGATAAAGATGGAATTCATTTTCAAAACATATCCGCGACTTCGGGGACAAAGGAACCCTGGGTCTCATTTCCGACATGGATGTTTGACTTTGACAATGATGGCTGGCTTGATATTTTCGTATCGGCATATTCAGATGGATCCGAAGACCTACCGGGGAAAGTGCTCAGAGCATACGGTAAAAAAGATGATCCGTTCAGGCCGAGACTTTATCACAATAATCACGACAACACATTTACAGATCTCAGCTCGCAGATAGGTCTTACAGAACCAGTCTTTACGATGGGGAGCAACTATGGTGATCTGAACAATGATGGGTTCCTTGATTTTTATCTCGGTACCGGTGAGCCGAATCTGAAATCAATCGTGCCTAATAAAATGTATCTCAACAGGGAAGGGAAATATTTTGATGACATCACTTATGCAGGTGGTTTTGGAAACATACAGAAAGGACATGCAGTCGGTTTAGGAGACTTCGATCGTGATGGTGATCAGGATATTTATGTGGTGATGGGCGGCAGTTTTGAAGGCGATGTGTATGAGACTCTCTTTTTTGAAAACCCAATACCACATGACAACCATTGGATCGTCCTTCGTCTTGAAGGCGTAAATTCAAATCGACTAGCTATCGGAGCCCGCGTGGAAGCTGAGATCACAGAAAATGGAAAGACACGAAAGATCTATGAAATGGTTTCTACAGGTTCCAGTTTCGGAGGCAATAGTCTGCAATTAGAAATGGGTCTTGGCAAAGCAGAAATCATAACCAATTTAAAAATCACATGGCCAGTCAAAAACAACAATGTTCAGGAATTTAAAAATGTAGAAATCAATAAAGCCTATTCGCTGAAAGAAGGCGGCAAATTAGAAATTGTTAGTTACGAATATGTGCCTTTTAAAAAAGATGGTGGGATGCATCATCAGCATGAAATGTAAATCCCCCTCACACGGCCCTAATGTGTATCATGAATTGTCCACTGGATTTATCTAGTGGACATGCAGAGCAAGGGCTTTTGAATTGCCATTACATTTATCTAATAGAGATGCAGAACAAGGGCTTTTGAATTGCCACTAGATTTATCTAATAGAGATGCAGAACAAGTGCTTTTGAATTGCCACTAGATTTATCTAGTGGACGCATTTTTTGTAAATTGCAGAATTGTTTTATGCATATCGCTTACCACCCTCATGATATACAATTCCAAATTAACCGGTTCCCTGTTTTTAACCGGATTATTCCTCTTATTACTTATAGCCTGCAAGGAAAATTCATCTCCTGTTTCTACAGAAAAAGGAAACACCTCTCCTGAGAGTACCACTGCTGAAATTAAATTAGAAGCCCTTCCCGCAGCAGAAACCGGCATCAATTTCGTCAACCAGATCAATGATGAAGGCATGATCAATATTTTCACCTGGCACTTTCTGTACAACGGTGGTGGTGTCGCGGCAGGAGACATCAACAACGATGGTTTACCTGATTTATATTTTTCAGGCAATATGACGCCCGACAAATTATATCTCAACAAAGGAAATTTTAAATTCGAAGACATCACCGCGAAAGCAGGGATCGGAAAACAAATATGGTCCAGCGGTGTGACTCTGTCAGATGTCAACGGAGATGGGCTCATCGATATTTATGTGTGTAAAAATTCACCGACCGGTGTACCGGACAATAACCGGAATAAACTTTATATCAACCAGGGAAAAAATAAATTCTCAGAGGAGGCGGTCAAATATGGTATCGATGATATAGGCTTTAGTACACAAGCCACATTTTTTGATGCGGACCAGGATGGTGATCTGGATATGTTTCTTGTCAATCAACCTTTCGACGAATTTGCAAGACTTGTCAATAAACCCGAAGTAGTATCTAATTATACACAAACCAATCGTTTCTTCTTTTTCGAAAATGGAAAGTTTGTTGACAAAACAGCAGTTCTGGGGATGCTCAGTTCACGTTATGGCCTAAATGTATCGCTGGGTGATTTTGATCTTAATGGATGGACGGATATGTATATATGCAGTGATTATCATCATGCGGACTATCTCTATCTGAATACAAATGGAACATTCACAGATGCGCTTCAGACACATACGGGGCATATTTCATTTTATTCGATGGGATCGGATGTTGGTGATGTCAATATGGATGGTCTGCCTGACATTTTCACTTTAGATATGGCATTCGAAGATCATGTTCGATCAAAGACGAACATGGGTTCGATGTCACAAGCAAGGTTCTGGGAGATCGTCGCCGATCATCAGCATTATCAATACATGCAGAATGGATTGCAGGTCAATATGGGCAAGGGTTATTTTTCAGAGATGGCACAGATAGCCGGTATTTCAAAATCAGATTGGAGTTTTTCTACACTCTTTGCTGATCTGGATCTTGATGGTGATCAGGACATACTGATCACAAATGGTGTCCTGCGCGATGTGCGAAATAATGATTTTAATGATTTTGTAAAAGAAAAATATCAGAACAGGGTCGGGCCTCAAAATTATCTTGAGGTGCTCGGCAAGCTTCCGTCTACTCCTATAAAAGATATTATATACACCAATGAAGGCAATATGCATTTTTCAAAGCTTCCCGGTGAAAATGGTTTTAATACAGCTGATTTCTCGAATGGCATGGCTTACGCTGATCTTGATCGTGACGGGAAACTGGATATCATCGTCAATCATGTCAATGCCCCTGCTACTATTTATAAAAATATAAGCCACACAGATGGCCATTTTATTACTGTCAAACTTAAAGGTCCTGGGACGAATGTTGACGGACTGGGATGCAGCGTGATCGTCTACACCGGTGATAAAAAACAGATCAGTACGATGCAGACTACAAGGGGATATTTTTCGGCAGTCGAACCTCTTCTCCACTTTGGATTGGGACAGGTCACCAAGGTAGATTCGGTCAAAGTTTATTGGGATCATAAGTCGATGAGTGTGTTGACGAATGTGCCTTTAGACCGCGAATTGAAAGTCAATTATGATAAAGACAAAAAAGTGCCTTTCCATTCGGACGCTATCAACGGTGTCATGATGGCTGATGCCAATGCAGTCCAGCATGAAGATGTAGATGACAAATACGATGATTATTCTAAAGAAGTTTTATTGCCTTATAAACTTTCACAAAACGGGCCACATATTTCTGTAGGTGATATCAACGGTGATGGAAATGAAGATTTTTTCATAGGTGGTGCAGCAGGCCATCCTGGCAATATGTATCTGGCTAAAACGGATGGAACATTTGCCTTGACCAAACAGTCTGCCATTGATGCGGATGCAAAAAGTGAAGATCAGGAATCAACATTGTTTGATGTAGACGGCGATCGCGATCTTGATTTGATCGTGATCAGTGGAAGCTATGAATTTGAAGAAGGGAATCCGCTGCTCCGTGACAGAATATATCTCAATGATGGCTTAGGACATTTTAAAAAACCTGGCAGAGAACTTCTCCCGGATTTTTTGATCAATGGTCAATGTGTTGAGGTCTTCGATGCGGATGGTGATAAAGACAATGATCTATTCATAGGAGGTCGTTTGATCGGAGGAAAATATCCGATGCCCGCTTCATCTAAGATATTGCTCAATCAATCAGGACGATATACGGACAAGACAAGTACACTGGCTCCATTCTTAAATAAATTTGGAATGGTAACAGATGTCGTGCAGGATGATATTGATAAAGACGGAGATATGGATTTACTTGTCGTGGGCGAATGGATGATGCCGACATTACTCATCAATGGAGGTTCAGCCGGTTTCATTGCTCAGCCTGTTGAAGCTGCGGGAACAGGATTGTGGTGGACGATTGAAAAAGGAGATTTTGACAAAGATGGGGACACCGATTTTCTCTTAGGCAATCTGGGATGGAACAACAAGTTTGGGGGCTCAAAAGGAACAAAGCTTGAAGTTTACGGAAATGATTTTGATCA
>JBATMM010000112.1:0-17627 GCA_049289835.1 Saprospiraceae bacterium
ATGACTTTTGCAGAGAAACTACTATGGTCCAGACTTAGAAATAATCAACTTGGATATCATTTTAGAAGACAGCATCCTGCGTCAACTTATGCTGTGGATTTCTACTGCAATAAACTGGAACTCGTCATTGAAGTAGATGGTTCAATTCATGAAGATAGAACTGTCCAAATTGAAGATCAGAATAAGGAGGCATCATTAGTTTCATATAATTTGAAAATAATCAGATTCACAAATGATATGGTTATAAACCATCTTGAGGAAGTAATAGCACTAATAAAAAAGGAAATTTCATTAATTGAGGAAAAAGGTCCCCGGTTGCTGAGCTGTAGCCATAGGTTGAGATATAGCAGGTCGAAGCATCAGGGGATTTAGGGGTCTTTTATTTTTTCTCAAACACATCCCTCGGCAAAAAATAATTCTTTTCCTCCTCCTCTTCTTCTTCATCAACAGCCACGGGAATTTCATCCTGTTCGATATCAGATCTGTATACCCAGGCCAACACAATTCCGGCGAGGGCACCTAATAAATGGCTCTCCCATGAGATGCCTTCCTTCCCGGGTACAATGCCTCCGAAATATCCTGCATACAACACAAGGATAATCAATGCGAGCACAATGGATTTAATATTGCGTCGAAATATTCCGCTCCAGAATACCAGCGATACCATCCCATATACAATGCCACTCGCCCCAATATGATATGTGTAGGGTGCTGCAAAAAACCAAACACCAAGTCCTGACAATAAATATATCCAGATAAAACTCTTAATCGCTATCCGAGGGTAAAACCAAAAAAGTATTGCCCCCAGAATTAAAAACGAAACAGAATTATAAAATAAATGCTCCCATCCTCCATGGATCAATGGAGCAGTAAGAATTGCAGGCAAACCTTCAATTCTCCTGGGGAAAACTCCAAGCGTCCGCAAATCAATCCCGGAGACAACCTGGAATATGTGAATAACCCAGATCAGCCCAACAAAAGCTATCGGAAAGCCAAGTCTTTTAAGTACAAGTCTATAATTCAATTCAGGAAACGGATTTAGGATATCTCCGGGATACGATCCGGATAAATTGCTCTGCCATTTTCAGATGTTCGGGTGATGACCAATTAAAATCTTTCGCAGGCCCATTGATCAGCATTGCGCGCGCTTCAGCAAAAGAATTAAAGCTATTCAGTTTAGCACAGGTGTCATCAAACAATGTTTTATTACCCCCGAATAATTCATTGAGTGTAAATATTCTTTCATTAAGACCCATAGCAGATTCGATACTGGCGATCGGTACATGACTGAATCGTCCTGACATCTCATCTGTTTTTGTGATGTCAAAAAGTTTAGTCAAACCTTCATTCGTTTCTATAGTGGAATGATGAATTTTAACTGGCTGAATAGCTTCTTTTATTGGTTCCGGTTCCTGATGATAAATTGTTTTCTTTTCAACAGGAGGCGTTGTTTTAACGTAAGGTTCATGGTGAACTTCTTCCTCAATAGTTTTTTCCTTTGGAGGTGTTACGACATGATCTGTATAGAGTGGTTTTGGTATTTCCGGTGTTTCTGATTTTTGTGGTTCGTATTCCCGGAGAGGAGGCAAATCGATTTTCGGCGCTGCTTCTCTTTTGGGCATTTTATATTCGACAAACTCAATGGGCTTTTCTTGCTCATGATTTACTTCTTCGACCTCAGTGACCGCATCATAAAGTTGGATGACGTATGATTTTATCAAATCCTTTTCAAGCCTGGAGATGTCCTGTGCATTTCCATTGTCAAGAAAAGCCTGAAGTTTAGTGATCAATCGCTGTGCTTTTTTAAGATCCATAGAGCTGTTGTTTATTAGCCGGAAAGGTAATACTGTCTACTATCTATTATGATATAGAACGGGTTAATATTGTGTGAACCCCCTTATGGGAACTGCTAAACACACATTTTGTTTAGCCTTCAAAGAGAGCAGGCAGATGCATATTACTTTAAGGTCAATGAAAAAAGTAAAGTATACTGTGCATCTTTGCCCCCGTCATGTTTCTGGAGCCGTCATTTCATTCACAACGCAGGGGCTGGATAGAAGTTATCTGTGGATCCATGTTTTCAGGGAAAACAGAGGAACTTATCCGTCGTCTTAAAAGGGCTAAAATCGCTGACCAGTCTGTCGAGATATTCAAGCCAGCCAGGGATACCCGGTATAGCATCACTGACGTGGTGAGTCATGATGCTCATGTTATCGCATCCCGCCCTGTCCTGACCGCTGACGAAATTCTTTCGGTCGCAAAAGATACCCTTGTCATTGGCATTGATGAGGCCCAGTTTTTCGATGATCGATTACCCTCTGTTTGTGAGGAACTTGCTCTGCGTGGCCATAGGGTCATCGTAGCAGGACTGGATACAGATTTCAGAGGCAGGCCTTTCGGTCCTATACCCGATCTGCTTGCTGTTGCAGAATATATCACGAAGCTCCATGCCATCTGCCACCATTGTGGTAACCTGGCAACCCACACTTACCGTCTTTCTGATGATTCAGAAACCGTGGTATTGGGAGAAAGAAATATCTATGAAGCCAGGTGCCGTCATTGCTTCAATCTGGGAAATATCCTGGATCTGAGAACGAAAAAGAGCAATCCGTAAAGTTTACTCTCTTTCAATTTTCGTATCAATTTCGACCGAATAATCTCCTACGGATAAGTGTGCCACACCTAGGTGTGCCACACTGTCATAACTCGCTGATATTTCACATAGTTATAAGTGGAACGATGGTACACAAAAATGCCCATTTACGAAGCTTAATTCTTTCGCCTCTTCGAACCTTTCAACCCCTTCCGCACTTTCGCCTTTTCTGCCTCTTCCGCCTCTTCTGCCTCTTCTGCCTCTTCCGTCTCTTCTGCCTTTTCGACCCTTTCTGCCTATTCTGCCTCTTAATCCCTAATTTCGCCCCCTCAACTGACACCAGGATCAAAAATCTTATGCTTCGACCTGCTAAACTCATCCTTGTGCTACAGCTCAGCAACCATCTTAAATCTTAAATTGAATATGGGCTCTTCTAAGCCAATCCGCAGCGCACTCATTTCCGTTTATCATAAAGAAGGTCTCGATGAGATCATCCGGCTCCTTCATCAACAGGGTGTTACCATCTACAGCACAGGTGGAAGTCTTGATTATATACGAACTCTTGGCATCGAAGCTGTTGCAGTAGAAGATCTGACAGGCTATCCTTCTATTCTTGATGGCAGAGTAAAAACTCTTCATCCAAAAGTATTCGGTGGAATACTGGCACGTCGTGAAGTAGGACACCTCGCTCAGCTCCAACAATATGATATTCCTCCTATTGATCTCGTGATTGTTGATCTCTACCCTTTCGAAGAAACAGTTCGATCTACAAATGAAGAAGCAACGATCATTGAAAAAATTGATATCGGAGGTATTTCATTGATTCGTGCTGCTGCAAAAAATTATGGTGATGTAGTGATTGTAGCTTCTCAGGAAGAGTACGAACCATTCCAACAGATGCTGACTTCCAAAGGTGCCAATTCAGATATCGAAGACCGTAAATATTTTGCTACACGAGCCTTCAGAGTGACGTCTCATTATGACAAGAATATCTATGATTATTTCAACAAAGATGGAAAGGATATAAGCCTGAAAATATCAATGCACGATTCTACTCCACTTCGATACGGTGAAAATCCTCACCAGCAGGCTATTTATTTTGGTGAAGAAAATGCATCATTAGAAAAATTAAGTGGAAAGGAATTGTCATTCAACAATCTGGTAGATGTTGATGCCGCTGTTCAGCTTATGTATGAATTTCATAATGAGGCACCAACATTTGCAATTCTGAAACACACCAATGCATGTGGCATCTCCACGCGTCCAGATATTCGCGATGCATGGAAATCTGCACTGGCAGCCGATCCGGTTTCTGCTTTTGGTGGTGTATTAATCAGCAATAGCACAATTGATGCCGAGACAGCAAAAGAAATAAATGATATTTTTTATGAAGTGCTCATTGCCCCTTCATTCAAAGAGGATGCCATAAAAATATTGACTTCAAAGAAAAACAGGATCCTGCTGAAGTTAAATCACTATCCACGCACACGGCTTCAGGTCAAAACTTTACTTGATGGATTTATTGTGCAGGATATGGACAAAATGACCGAAGGTGAGGCGAATCTTAGAACTGTGACAAAACGCGCCCCAAACTCAATAGAAATAGATGATCTTCTTTTTGCAAATAAATGTGTTAAACATTTGAAATCAAACGGGATCGCTATCGTAAAAAACGCACAGTTAATCGGTATGGGTTGCGGACAGACATCCAGAGTGGATGCACTCAAACAAGCCGTCACAAAAGCACAAAATTTTGGATTCACTCTCGAAGGAGCTACGATGGCATCTGAAGCATTCTTTCCTTTCCCGGATTGTGTACAGATTGCTCATGAAGCAGGCATCACTGCAGTCATACATCCGGGAGGTTCAGTGAAAGACCAGGAAAGCATCGATTATTGTGATACGGTAGATATGGCGATGGTGATGACGGGATTCAGACATTTTAAACATTAACCCCTAAATCCCCTAAAGGGGACCTTTGTCCTGAAATAAAATTTTATTCTATCCTCTTTCTAAAAAAATACCAAACCAGAACTCACAATAAATTAAAAAAGTAAAAAGGGCCCCTTTAGGGGATTTAGGGGTTGAAAAAGCTAAAATCTAAAATCTAAAATCTAAAATTTGATGTTTCTCTGTATTGACAATGGAAATAGTCGGACCAAATGCGCTGTGTACAATGCACAGGGAGAAATTATTGCAACTGAAACTTTTAAAGAAGATTCTTTCAACGATTTATACAAATGGATTGAGAAACAAAATGTCAATCACGCTAT
This sequence comes from Saprospiraceae bacterium, assembly GCA_049289835.1. Classification (GTDB taxonomy): domain Bacteria; phylum Bacteroidota; class Bacteroidia; order Chitinophagales; family Saprospiraceae; genus Opimibacter. The sequence continues at coordinate 4,867 of JBATMM010000112.1, forward strand.
CATTTCCACGACCGGAAATAAAATGATTGATACATCACTCATTAAACTCTCCGGAAAGTTGATTGATTTATCGCATGAGACTGCATTACCGATTCAAATAATTTATAGTACTCCTTCAACTCTTGGGCGTGATCGCATCTCAGCTGCATGCGGTGCACATTCACTATATCCGGATAAAAACTGTCTGGTCATCGATGCAGGGACATGCATGACGATCGATCTTCTGCTGGCTAAAGGCATTTACCTGGGAGGAAATATTGCACCGGGTCTGCAGATGAGATTGAGGGCCATGCATAAGCAAACAGCCCGTCTGCCATTCGTCGAACCCGGATGGCCTGAACTGGACTTTGGGGATTCTACTCTGCATGCCCTACAGAATGGAGCTAGCCTGGGCATGATCCTGGAAATCGAAGGTTATTTAAATCTCGCCCGTAAAGCATACGGAGACGTTTCTGTCGTTATTAGCGGTGGAGATTCGGCTTTTTTGGCTGGTAAGCTGGAAAGTTGGATATTTGTCGAACCCGAATTGGTCACACAAGGCCTTTTCCAAATCTTATCCTTTAATGTTTAGAATTCAAAGCAAACTACTGATCATCAGCTTATTGGTTATCTTTTCCACCACAGTAGCCCGGTCACAGGCCAAAGACAATTCACCCTTTTCTCAGTTCGGTTTAGGGGACTTTTTAGAGACAGATATGCCCGCAAGTCATGCTATGGGTGGCCTGAGTGCCGCATATCATGATTTTTTTGAAGCCAATCTTGACAATCCGGCCTCTCTTGGATTTCTCCAGTATACCAGCCTTCAGCTGGGATTTTTTGCAAAACGCTCAGGTCTGAAAAGATTAAATGATAAGCAAACCGTGTGGAGTGGTAATCTCGATCACCTCAGCCTGAATATCCCGATTATCAACCCCCTAAATGAGGCACTGGAGCGTCGCGAAACAGATTTTTCATGGGGAACAAGTTTTTCACTACGTCCATACACACAGGTTGGATATTTTAACCGCATCAAAGATAGTCTTCCGGACATAGGCAATGTCATACGCACATTTACAGGATCAGGTGGTCTTTATCAAATCACATGGGGCAATGGTATTAAATATAAAAATCTGGCTGCAGGTATCAATCTGAGTTATATCTACGGCAAACAAACGTTTAAAGAAGAAACCATTTTCTCTGATCTTAGTAATGCATACATCGATGAGTTTGAATCATCAGATGCCTACAAAGGATTTCAATACCGGGTCGGTTTGATCTATGAGCATCCACTAGATCTTAAAGAAGCAAGAAAAAAAGAAGACAATCCTTCCAGGTTATTATCACTTGGATTTTTTGTGAGTGGCAAGTCAGATTTGGATATAAAATCGGATATAAGCAAGATTGCAATAAACACAGTGATCCAGAATGCGGATACTGCTCTATATGTTTTGGATAAACCTGGAAATGCCACACTCTCAGGAACATGGGGTGCGGGAATGATGTATCGTCATGCAGGTGATTTCAGGATTGGCTTTGATTATCAGGGCGGGTCATGGAGTTCTTATAAAAATAATGCAGATCAACATCCTGATACTCTAAAAAATACTTATCGAATTGGTGCTGGTATAGCATGGATCCCGGATGCAAATTCTATCACTTCTTATTTTAGACGCATTGAGTATCGTGCAGGATTTTATACCTTGACGGATCCGAGAGTCATCGATGGCTCGCAGGTGAAAGTAAATGCGGTTACGATCGGCGCAGGCCTTCCTTTAATTCTCCAAAGAAATATTGCCTGGATTCAACTTGGCATCGATGTCGGAAAACGAACAAACGGAAGTAACCTTAGCGATAATTTCATCCGCGGCAATGTAGGTATTATCTTCAATGATAATTCCTGGTTCATAAAAGGAAAATACGATTAAGTATCCTAAGATATTTTAGTATGAAAGCAGAGGTGTCTCTTCGTAGGAAAGGCATCTTTGGTAATGTGAGTGATCCACACTTATTTTAATTATACTTCTCTGCAGGGTTTTCAATTTATTAAAAAATCTTCTCTATCCAAGTAGCATTTCGTCTAAAACATTCATGAGTAGCATTTCGTCTAAATCATACGTTTTTATATTCTCTCTACCGATATTACAAACCATTTACTGATTACTGAATACTGGTTACCGATTACTTTTCACCGGTTACTTCTTACTGATCACCTCAAACGAAGTACTCGCCACACTCCCATACTCATCCTGCACAACCAGCTGATGCATTCCCGGCGTAGGATCAATTTCAATCTGATTAAATTCTTTTGTCTTTCCTAAATAATGTTTATCCAGAGTCCAGTAAATATAAGTAGTGTCCGATCGATGCACAGCCGAAAATACAGCTTTGGATTTTTCATGATCCCATTCATACGGAATATAAATCTTCGAACCCGTCCTGGGATAAATGATGGCAATATCCTGACGTTTACTTTGATCAGATATACAATCGGGAGATAAAGGCGGTACCGTCTGATAAGAAGGATTGTATCGTTTATAATAATTTTCTGCCAGTGCAGGCACAACAAAATAATTAACCAGTTCCGCTCCTTCTCCTATACAATCAGGTTCATACCGATATGCCCGATCCTTGTCGGTATAAAATGCAGAATGAAAATGACATACAGGAGAAACCTGATTACCAGCCACCATATAAGTTGTATCAACTTCAGTACATAACGCACCTGCAAGCCAACCACTCTGTCTGCAAACAACCTTCGGTGTCAATGCATCAAACGGCTCAGCCCACCAGGGTTCATTGTCATCCAACATACGCAGTACATCAAATAGTATCGGCGCAGCTGCATGAAGTCCTATTACACCGGGCCTCCCTTCACCATCAGCATTCCCGACCCACACACCTATCGTATACATTGGCGTAACACCTACTGCCCATGCATCCCGAAAACCAAAACTTGTCCCTGTCTTCCACGCTATCGGTCTGCTACTTTCAAACGTCTCCCACTGCCCTTCCTGATCAGGACGACGCAATGTCTTCATCGCTTCAAACGTAAGCCATATCGCACCGGCATTCCATACAAATGGCTCTTGTGTATTTGATCTTTTATCCCCTTTAGGGGGCAGGGGGCCAAACATCAAAGGCTTTCGAACATCATCATATTTATACAGACTATTGTCTGCAGTATAGTGAGTTAATATCCTTCCCATACTCGCATACGCCCCACACAGATCCCACAACTTCACCTCCGCTCCACCAAGCACCAATGGCAAACCATAATAATCAGGACTGTAATGAAGAGTTGTAATCCCCGCAGCTTGTAATTTTTCTTTGAATTGTAAAATTCCATATTGTTGTAACAAGCGAACTGCAGGCACATTGAGGCTCATCGCCAACGCCTGATCAGCAGACACCATACCCATATATTGCTTTGAAAAATTGAGCGGTTGATATCCCCTGATATATGTCGGCACATCTTCAAGAATTCCCTGCGGTGTGATCAGTCCATCTTCAAGTGCAGCACAATACAAAAATGGTTTCAGAATACTCCCTGAACTTCTTTCAGATTGAATAATATCTACATCGTTCTGATGTTGTTTGCTTTCATCTGATACATTGCCGATATACGCACGCACTTCTCCGCTTTCTGTTTCCATCACCATCAATGCTGCATTGTTGACACCATTCAATCCAAGCACATCTGCATGTCGTTGTACAAGTTCAGTCAATCGTTGTTGCAGATCAATATCAAGTGTACTGTGCAATGTCACTCCTGCATTAGCCTCATGAGCCAGAACATGTGGTGCTATGTTGGGCAATGGATACGGCTCATCAGGTAGTGGTTCCTGCATCGCAAGAGATCCTTCAATCGTATCGATGACGCCACGTGTCTCAAGCACTTTTATAAGCCTATTTCGTTTTTCAAGAAGTGCATCGCGATTTCTCCCCGGATGGACTAACGCAGGAGCATTCGGCAATACTGCAAGACTTGCAGCCTCACCCCATGATAACTGATCAGGCGTCTTATGAAAATATCTCCAGCTCGCAGCCCCAAGCCCAACGACGTTTCCACCAAACGGCGCATGACTTGCATAGAGTTGAAGAATTTCATTTTTTGAATATCGAAGCTCTGCACGCCACGCCCACAACATTTCAATTCCCTTCTGCCAAAGATTTCTATCCCCCTGCCTGGCTAATCGCATCGTCTGCATCGTCAGCGTACTACCACCACTCACTACATGACCTTCCTTGATGTATTGCTTCAGAGCCCTTCCAAGCGCTCTGAAATCAACACCCCAATGCGAGAAAAATCTTTTGTCTTCAAAATTGACAATCGCCTGTTGAAAACGCACAGGCACCTCAAGATCAACATCCGGAAATCGCCACTGTCCATCTTCAGCCAATCTGGCACCCATCAACTGTCCATGTCGATCAAGCAGCACCGTACTGTAAGAAGATTTAAACAAAGGATCAGGCAGACAAAACCACCATGCCAGCAAAGGCATTAACAGCACCAAAAAATATTTGCGTCGACCTTTAAGCATTCATAAAAAACTTTAATAGAATTCTTTATGAATTGTTAAAAAAAGTTGTCCGTAGTTTGAAACTACGGACAGCTTTTTTTGACAATGTGTAAAGTTTGTTCGGCGTAGGCTGTGCCTACGTCGTGGCGTTCTCAAATTTTCAATTTGAGTGCACGACCATCTGTCTAATTACATCGATGTTTTATTACTATTACCAGCCACCACTTCCACCCATCTCCCCGGCAATCTCGCTCTCACCTGGTGCGAATACATCGCTTCACACATGATGTCCGGCAACCAATATTTCCCTGCATATGTAGCTGTCATCAGGAAGTAATAATTCCATACACCGCGATCCATGCTGAAAAATACATTTACCCGGTCATCACGATAATCTTCATAATCAGAATAACTATTCGCAAACCGTCCTTCAAATTGATCCATACGCTGATTACTCAATTCCCAACCTGAAGGAAATAAATACGAAAGTGCTATTTGATCAAGATGTGTTGTAAACGTTCCAGGATTTGTCACGGTGATCTGGACTACAAAATCCTGTCCCTGTGTTAGTTTATCCGGACTGATTTCTTTTCCTGCTGTATTCAGATATTTCGCTTTCAGACTGAGATTATTTTTCACTTCAGCAGTGACACCCTTCAATGGCCTGCCTGTTCCTGTCACTCTTAAAAATATTGGATCAGAAGAAGTATTCTCCACTGTCATATTTTCTGAACTCACATCAAGTGTGCGCAACACTATTCCTTTCGTAGTCGAAACTTGCTCAGGTGTTTTCCCAGTTTGCGTAATCGTCGCTTTAAGTTGATCACCAGAAAATTGTTTTGCTAATTTTCCAAGAGCCAATAAAGAAAATGATGTCGTCTGCGTACTATACCATGACTCCCCGGATAAACCAGCAGCAATGGATCTTGCAATCGTCATCGCATCATCCTGTTTGCCCAACAATAAAAATGTTTCGAGAATAATCGCTTTATCCCTCAGATCAGAACCATAGGTATATCCCAATTCTTCATAAGGCTTAACTTCTGTCGTCAGCTTATCAATGATAGTATTAGCCACATCATTACGTTTTCCTAATGCATATGCACCAGCCAACAACCAGGATGCTGCGGGATCAAGATCTTTCTCTGTTCTCAATCTATTCATCATTCCCCACAAAGGCTGTCCATCAAGTGCAAGCGTATAAAGTCTGTAGGCTTGCGTTACATCCTCACGATAATATTGACGGGGTGTATAAGCCTGAGCATCCTTTTTCTCTGCACTTCTCCATCCATCCATCATCGACTTATCGACTGTATATCCTGCATGTGCAGCTTCAATCAGAAAATGTCCGGCATAACTATTTGCCCAACTATCTCTATATGTTTCTCCTGGCCAATAACTAAAACCTCCTGCCGGAAGCGTAAACAATCGAAGACGCTTAATTCCATCTTGTATATTTTTCCTGACCTGACTTTCCTGTTCGGGTTTCAGATCCGTTAAAGCCGATAAATACAATTGCGGAAATACAGATGACAATGTTTGTTCGATGCATCCATATGGATAATGAATGAGATATTCCAATCTCTTTTGCAGATTGATCGGAGGCATCTGCGACAATTCCACACTCGCATCATTTGTACCTTTCATCCCGGGTAATGGAATTTTACCTGTCCATTTTTGTCCGGGAGCGATTGTTGCCGCGACTACTTCTGTCAACGGCGGATTCGGCAGACGTACATCCAATTCAAGATGTTGCGTCGTGGATGCACTTCCGGATTTTGCAGAAATTTCTACTTTCAAAAGTCCTGGCTTGTCCGGTATTTTCAAGTTGAAAAAGACAAGCTTATCACCCTGATTAGCAAATTGAATATTCTGCGAGCTTCCACCTATCATCGATGCCATATCATTGGTCGCAACCTGGACATCTACTGAACGCATATTATCAGCTAATGCATAAACAGTCACTGGAAGTGTAATTGTTTCTCCTGGTGATACCACACGTGGCAATGTCGGATAGATCATCAAGTCCGACTTGACCGTACTTGTTTTTTCAGCAGCTCCCCATCGTTTACGATCAGACGCAACCAACATCACACGTACAGCGCCGACATAATTCGGCATTTTAAACGTGTGTACTTTTTTCTGTCCTGCATCAAGATAGAACGGGCCAAGATGCATCACGACTGGTTTAAATCTTTCAGCTTGTGGTGCATCCACTAATTTCGCAGCACCATCACCACCAAGACTTAAAAGACGATCAATCGTACCACCATATCCACCAAGGACCTGATCAAACATATCCCATGTCTGCACAGCCAGAGCTTCCTGCCGATGAAAATATTTCCATGGATCAGGTGATTCAAATCGTGTAAGGCCAAGCAAACCTTCATCCACAATAGCAATCGTATACGCCATCGCCTGCTTATCCTTTTCACTCACGGATACGGTGAATTCTTTTTCAGGCTGAAGCACATCCGCAACTGCAATCTCAGGATGCAGTAATGTCTTCGGATCAGATATCATGATCGGTAGCACACCATACATTCGAAGAGGCATATCGTTAGAGCTATGCTCATAAGGTTGAATATGACTGACGAATGCATACACATTGGGCATCATCTCCGCAGTAGCATCGACAGTGATCTGTGTCTGATCAGCAGTGACATTGTACCATTTGGATGATAGTACTTTATTATTTTTTTCAATCGTCAGTAATATCTTACTGCCACTCGCAGAAGGAATATTCAATTTGATTTTATCTCCTACTTCATATTTTTCTTTGTCCGCAGTGAATGTCAGGCGATTTGCTGCATCATTATTGCTTGAAGGATCACCCCATGCACCGGCATAATAAAATTGTCCGCTGCAATGTCCTGATTCTGTGTCACAGACACGCACCAAGTAGGCACCATATGTCGCCGGAGTGATTTTATAATTGACAGTACCATTTGATCCTGTCGTCACCGTATCGATATGAATGGCTCCGAGATGCAGCTGAGAATTGTATTGTGTGATTTCTTCTCCTGATTGATCCCACCACCAACGCCAGTTAGCATTGTAAATACCTACTGTCAACTTTCGACCACTTTCACCTTTACCTGATGTTATCACAGATGCAAGACGTACATCATTAGGTTCGTTTATTTTCATTTCCTCATAGCCCCATCGGTTAGAAGGAATCGCGATACCTGCATAGTGATCGTACGGATGAAATATGGTTGAATTCCTGTCCGTACTAAAATCACCACCGGCTTCGAATACTCTTGTCTTGACACTCATCGTGAGCTGACCTTCAGGAAGCGATTCACGCATATCTGGGATATCAATTTTTGCTTTACCCTGCGCATCAAGTGTACCATCAAATATGGTAGTCACCGTAGAAGGTGTCTTTCGGGCAGGATCTGTAAACGTGAAATCCCTGAAGCCTTCAGGTGCAAATTCGAGTGGACTGAATTGTGCTTCAACGACTGCTTTAAGATTTGCAGCAGGTGCTCCAAAAAGCCATGATGATTCTAGATCTATTTTCTGACCAGGTGTAGTAGCCACAATTTCTTTTGGCAACTTCGCATCGATCTTCAGGCGGTTCGGTTTAATAGTTTCAATGCGCAATGCTTTTGTGAATACAGCATCACCGACTTCAACCGTAGCCATCCATGTACCTGTAGGATCTGTTGAGCCTGTCTTAAATGTCAGATCATATATTCCACCTATAGAAATAGGACTTGTGCGTTCAATACTTTTTTGTCCAAGTGGATTAGTCACTGTAAGATTGACCGGATGACGATCATCGATCTTTCCTTCAGGATCCCAAAGAATAAAATTGAGATGCACACTATCGCCGGGACGCCATACATCACGCTCTGCATAAATATAACCACGCAAGCCTTGCTGATATCCTGTACCACCTGCATTGAATTCACTCAATGATAGTGACAGTCCATCTGCCATACGCAGATATCCTTTTTGATTTCCATCAGTAGCCACTACAAAAAATGCTTTACGTGGAATATCAGCTGTCATATCACCCTGACTTGTTGTCTGGCCTTTCACTAATAGTTGCTGCTGATAGTCATAAACTTCTATGGTCATTCCGGATTTCGGTGCTACAGAACCAAGTGCACTTGCATAAACCCAAATATGTCCCTCATCATTTTGCTTTGCAGTCAGTCCGATGTCAGATGCTAATATGTTGCGACTGATATATCGCTCAGGACCGTAGTAAGCAGGATAACATGGATCATCAGTCTGACCCCATTCAAAATCATCATAATGATAATTATACGTCCATATTGAAGTCATCTCTCCATATGGAGGTTTCTCTTCTTCTGCTTCTGGTTCAGTATAACAATCGAGATAAGTATCATTACCTGTAAATCCAACTCTGACTTGATAAATACTTCCGGGTGCAAGGGTAACTAAAGGACCAAGGTCTAATGCGTAACGGGTCCACACAAACTTGTTGTCGCCATCAGACATCGCTGTGAGATCAATATTCTTCTGCAATATGATACGTCCTACAGGTTCAAGATTATATTGATCTTCAAGACTGCTTTCCTGCAGATATTGAAGAATATTATTTTCAAATATCCTCATCACTTCCACACGCACAGATCTTAAGTTGATGGCTTCAAAAGGAAAAATCACCTGCGCATTGCCGGGTGTGATCACACCTGAACCTACAAGACGTAAAGCAGGTTTCGCATCTTCCAGCGAAACATCCATCGTCACAGACTTGCCTAATTCTTTGCCACTCGCAGAGGAAATCTTTTCATTCAGTTGCACAGACATCGTCCCTGTCTGTGAATCATCAGGATAAATCGAGAGTATATAATCATTTTTCTTGATCGTAAATCCTTCGTTGCTTCCATTGATGGTCACAAGTCCTTTGAGATCCTGATCTGGATTTAGTTTTTGAGAAAAATAAACGGAGAACTTTTTATCACCTTCATTACCGGGTTCGAAGGACAGTACACTCAGTACATCTCCTCTCGGAATATCTATAGTTCTGTCGCCGGTTTCTTTTGAACCAAATCCCTGACCACTCCAGTGGAAATCCAATTTAGAATCAGGCGCTATTCCATCAATGACCCAATCGTGGCCATAACCATCATTACTATGAAACCAATTGATCGGCGACATTTTGCCACTTGATTTCAGCGTGAAAGTTTTCTCAAGTTGCGCAGAATCAATTTTAATGGATGTTATGATACGCCCTCTCAAGGAGTAGCTTGGCGTTTCACCTTCAAATGCCGGGACGAGGGGATCAAAAGACACTATCATCCGGACAGGTTTGACTTCGAAGTCGAATACGACTTTCTTCATCTTAGGATCTACATCTTTGATGGCCTTATCAAGGTTGATTTGCAGCTGGTACGCCTGACCTGGTTTCCAGCCGTCATTAGGCCTGAAAGCCAGTGTCATATTGTCTTCCCAGTAGGCGGTTCCTTTGACATCAGGACTGAATGAAAAAATGGAAGCCGTCTGACTGGTGTCCGGAGCAACGGCAAAGCGGATTCTGACAGGGTCAGAGACATCAATGACGGCAGGCACTCTGGCCGCTATATACCGTCCGATTTCTTCAGAAGAATAGGTCGTGGGTTTAAACCCCTTTTTGCAGGAGACGACGAGCGTCAGGACAAATAACAGGCTCAGAACTCGGGTGAGTTGGTACATAGATAGAGTTTTGGTTGGTTTGTGAGTATAAATTTACTTTACTCTTTGAAGTAAGACAGGATTCTTTTACCTAACGGTAAGGGATAGTGAATGATCGGTCATCTTATCAGGGGATAAAATCAGCACTCCGTCACTCCCACTATTTTAAGGTTGACCTTAAAATCAATATCGCGAGTCAAATTCTATAAGCAAATCATCCTCAAGCACCTTGTAGCTGCGGGCGAAAATCTACGCTTTAAATGATAGATGAAGGTGCTTTTTATTCACATGAAACATATGAACCATTTTACTTTTTCTAACATCTTTTATCATTCTGAATTTATTCTTCTCCTTCATAATGCTGCATTCAAGATTCTATATTCTTGATTTCCTTCGCCATTCCTTATTTAACATTTCTGTCTACTCTTGAAAATCAACCTTGGTCTTTTGTCTATGGTCTATGGTCCCGGGTTGAGAAGTGCGCGCCGAAGCACTATCTTTGCCTCATGGCCGATTTTAACCTCATAATGCCCAAAATGGGCGAAAGCATCATGGAAGCTACCATCCTCCGATGGCTCAAAAAACCCGGAGACATGGTCGCCCTCGACGAAACCATCCTCGAAATCGCCACCGATAAGGTGGATAGTGAAATCCCTTCTCCTGTAGCCGGCAGACTTGAAAAAATCATCTTCCAGGAAAATGCTGTTGTCCCGGTAGGCCAGACCATCGCTGTCATCACCACCGAAGCCAAAGCCAGCACTGCACAGGGAAATGGTGCCCCAACACCTCCCGAGAAAAAAGAACAAGCACCACCGCCAGTAGTGAAGACAGAAGAAAAACGAGTCGCCGTCACCCAACCTTCCATACAACCAGTAGTACCCTACGTTCCGGTTGCAGTGACACATTCAAGAGAATTAGTTTCTAATTCGAGCGGTCGATTCTATTCACCACTCGTCCGGAACATCGCAGCATCAGAAGGCATACCGCAGTCAGAACTTGATCAGATCGAAGGCACCGGACATGAAGGGAGAGTCACAAAAAGCGATATCCTTTCTTATCTGCAGGACAGATCACAACCATCATCTAAAAAAGAAATTGCCCAACCGGTCAGAGAAGAAATTGCTTCGGTAGCTAAATCTTCAAGTGTAAGTGCAGATGGTGCGACAGAAATCATCGAAATGGATCGAATGCGCAAGCTCATCGCCGAACATATGGTTCGATCAAAACATACATCACCACATGTCACTTCATTTGTAGAAGTTGATGTCACGGATATGGTAATGTGGCGTGAAAAAATAAAAAATAATTATCATCATAAATACGGAGAGAAGATTACATACACACCTATCTTCATCGAAGCCGTTGTAAAAGCCATACGCGACTTCCCGATGATCAATGTATCGGTCGATGGTGATAATATCATTCTCAAAAAATTCATTAACATCGGCATGGCAGCTGCACTACCAAATGGTAACCTGATCGTACCCGTCATTAAAAATGCAGACGGATTCAATCTCATGGGCCTGACCAAAGCTGTCAATGACTTTGCAAAACGGGCAAGAGAAAATAATCTGAAACCCGATGAAATCCAGGGAGGAACATTTACGATCACCAACGTAGGTACATTCGGAAATGTCATGGGCACTCCTATCATCTATCAGCCACAAGTCGCTATCATGGCTACCGGAGCCATCCGTAAAAAACCGGGTGTGGTAGAAACGCCCTATGGTGATCTTATCGCTATACGACATTATATGTTTCTCTCATTGTCGTATGATCATCGCGTGGTGGATGGATTCCTGGGTGGCTCATTCCTGCGAAAAGTAGCTGACTATCTTGAAGCTTTTGATCCACAACGAGAGATATAATCCCCCTCTAAACCGAAGTGATAAAACAAGTCTCCATATTCCAGGCCTTTTGGCTCATCATTGTTTTTATGTCATTGATATGTCCAACGGATATGTCAGCCCAGGCATCAGCTGCCCGTCTTAAGGAAAGAGCAGATCAATATTATGATGGTGGCGAATTCAGATCCGCACTTAAACTATATCGATTAGCCGGTACAGATCATTCAACAAATAAAAAAGAACTTCTTCGTGTAGGGATATGCTTTTATGAGATCAATGATGTCGATAGTGCGATCAAAATATTTCAGTCATTAATCAGCCAGGGTAAAACAAACCCGGATGTGTTTTTATTCATGGGGAGATCCTACCAGGCAAAAAATATTTTTAATGAAGCGATTCCTTTTTACAAATCCTTTATTGAAAATGCAAAACCGGACAATCCGCTTATTCCCTGGGCAAAAGATGAATTGACCCGTTGTGCAAACGGCGCCAGGTTAAAATTCGCTGACGAAGAAGCCTATATTGAAAATGCAGGTACAAGTATCAATACACAGTATGCTGAATTCGGTGTTAAAAACAGTCCCACAACAATTGATAAGATTTATTTCAATTCCAACAGGACGACTAATCTATCCAGCCAGGAAACAAAGTACAATACGGACATATACAGCGCATCACTTGTCAATGGCAAATGGGGTACACCACAAGCCCTCCCTTCAACAATTAATTCCGCTTCATACGATCAGGTCTGTGGATTCAGTAC
>JBATMM010000113.1:0-1552 GCA_049289835.1 Saprospiraceae bacterium
AAAGAGAAATAAATTTATGAATTGCTTTAATCTGTAGCTTTCAATTGCCCCTGGCTTTAGCAAGGGGATCATGATATCATGATAATTTTTGGCTTTAGCCACATTGATTACTCAATAGCCTGAATGAGATCCTCTAAAATATCCTGCGGATTTTCTATTCCTATTGAAATTCTGATAAGTCCATCTGAGATACCTGCTTTCTTTCTGATATCAGGATCTACTTTCAGATGTGATGATGAAACCGGATGCAAAACCAAAGTGTCTACATCGCCCAATGTAGGTGCGAGCGAACAAAATTTTAAACGGTTCAATGTAGAAAGGGCTCCATTCAATCCATCTTTCAATTCGAAACTCATCATTCCGCCGAATGCCTTCATTTGCTTTTTTGCGATGAGATGATCGGGATGAGATTTCAATCCCGGGTAATTTACTTTACTCACTTTTGGATTCTTTTCCAGGTGCTCGGCAACAAAGAGAGCATTGGATGAATGCTTATCCATTCGAAGAGAAAGTGTCTTCATGCCCTGGTACACAAGCCATGCTTCGAAGGGGCTGCAGTTGGAACCCATTAGTTTAATATGATTCCACAATGTATTTTTCATTAAATCGGGATCCTGGCCTATCACAACACCAGCAATGCCATTGCCGTGTCCGTTTATATATTTTGTAGTGGAATGCATCACAAAATTCACACCTGCTTTTAAGGGTTGTTGAAGATAGGGTGTAGCAAATGTATTATCGATCGCTGACCATCTTCTGTAATGATTTACTACTGATGCCAGTGCTTCAATATCTATGCAGGCAAGTGTTGGATTTGCAGGAGTTTCCAGGTATACAAGTCGGATGGATGGATCTTTTGACAATATGTTGCTCACCAGATCAGTGTCCGAAAGATCTGTGTAAATGACATCTATTCCTCTTTTGGAAACAATTTTTTGAAGGAGTTCTGTTGTGCCACCATAGACATTAGGCTGAGTTAAAATTTTGTCACCCATTTTAAGTAATCCACCGGCGAGGACTTCTACAGCAGCCATACCTGAATTGGTCATCAGTCCGAATGTTTCTTTGTCGCTACCATAACCTTCGAGGGCTGCGATTTTTGCCGCAGTAGCATCGACAGTGGGATTACCGTAGCGACTGTAGGTGTGACCCACTTCTTCTTTTGCAAAAATCCGTATGCCTTGCTCGATATCATCAAAGTCGAATGATGAAGTTGCATAGATGGGAAGTATATGTGGCCTGGTGGTTCGTGGATCGGGCCATTCGCGTGCGGTCAGAGATTCAAATTTCATTTTACGATTAGCTGTGAGTTGTCAATTTTGGAAAATAAAGATTAAAAATTATCATCTCAGAAAATAAAAAAAACTCCGGAGAAAGCATCCCCGGAGTTTTTTTTAAATAAAAGATTTTTTGCTTGGCGTCAATCAAAACTGATTAATGAACAACGATCATAGGCAAAGAACGTTGACCATCAGGTGTCTCAACTTGTAACATGTAGCTACCTGTAGCAAATGTGCTAACATTGATTGGCTCAACGTGGCTTGTACCAGTC
>JBATMM010000114.1:0-2511 GCA_049289835.1 Saprospiraceae bacterium
GCATTACTGGCGAAAGGTATAAGCATAAGAGATCTTGAACACATCAAAACATTTCCAATATTCAGATTGGGTAAGAACAAAGGTGGACTCATCATCGATCCTCAACATGTCCGCGTCAAGCCATTCAAATTATTGGCGAGCAGAGTACTTGGTCTTGATCGTGAAAATGCTCAGTCTATCGGACTTGAACGCACGTTCGATGAATATCTGAAAGGCGAAGAAGGTCAACGTCTCGTACAACGTGTCACCGGTGGTGCATGGATTCCTGTCAATGATCTGAGTGATCTCGAAGGTCAAAGAGGTTCTGACATCGTCACTACGATCAATCCTGAAATACAGGACATCGCAGAGTATGCCTTGCTCGATGGAATGGAAAAAAGCCAGGGTTCAAAAGGAACAGCCATCGTGATGGATGTAGAAACAGGTGCAATCCTGGCTATGGCCAATCTCGGTGCACAAGGCGGAGGCTATGATGAAGATTATAATTACGCAGTAGGTTTTTCATCTGAACCGGGTTCAACATTTAAACTGGCGAGTGTGATGGCGCTGCTTGAAGATGATGGAGCAGAACTTGACACACCGGTTGATCTCAACGGGGGTACAAAAAAATTCGCAGGCCAGACCATGCATGATTCGAAAGAACATGGTATACATGAAAGTACATTGAGAGAAGCATTTGAAAAATCATCAAATGTAGGTATCGCACAGCTTGTACAGGATTATTATGGTCATGATGGTAGGGCAGGACAGTTTGCAAAACGCATCCGTCAGATGCACCTCAATGAACCTACAGGAATCGAACTCGATGGTGAAGGTGCACCAATGATGAAGAATCCTGCAGTCAAGGAAGATCGCTGGAGTGGAACTACACTTCCATGGATGGCTACAGGATACGAATGCAGATTGACACCATTACAGATTTTGCGATTGTACAATGCTGTTGCCAATGATGGTAAAATGATGAAGCCCTATATCGTCTCTGAAATCACAAGAGAAGGCAGGGTCATCAAACGATTCCATCCGGAAGTGGTGGACAGAAGTATAGTGTCTTCAGGTACGATTGAAAAAGCACATGAACTTCTTCAGGGTGTAGTTGAACGCGGGACAGCAAAAGATTACAAGCCGGACTACTATATGTTCTGCGGAAAAACGGGAACAGCACGAACAGACTATTATGATCCAACCAGTCCGCGTAAATCATACATGGCATCTTTCGCGGGATATTTTCCGGCAGAGCATCCAAAGTTTAGTTGCATCGTGATGGTCTACGATCCGGTAGTAGGTGGATTTTATGGAGCAACAGCAGCGCTTCCAATATTTAAAAAGATCGCTGACAGATGCATGGGTATAAACAGAGAATTACTGCCAAAAACAATGCTGGCGGATACGCAGGCCACAATGGCTGGTGTACGCTTAGCAGGTTGGTCACAGAAAGAAGAATTGAATGAAATCGTAGATGAGCTTTCACTGGATACACATGTTGATGGCCAGGGTGACTGGGCAAGACTTGAAGGTGGTGAAGAAATGGAAATGGAAGTCAAAAACATTCTTGATAAGAATATGATCCCTGAACTCTATGGCATGGGGATAAGAGATGCGATCTATCTGCTTGAAAACAGAGGCATACATGTACAATATCAGGGTGTCGGTAGAGTAAGGAGTCAATCGATTCATTCCGGACAACCGATCATAAGAGGAACAACAATTCATTTGACACTAGGATGATATGACTATCAAAGAGTTGATCGTCAACATCCGGGTGAAGGAAATACGAGGAGAGGTGAATCAATCTGTAGAAAGTATACAGAGTGATTCGAGAAGAGTAGAAGCAGGGTCAGTCTTTGTAGCCGTAAAAGGCAGAACGACAGACGGACATAAGTTCATTGACAGTGCGGTAGATCGTGGAGCTATATGTGTGATCGCAGAAGAGGCAGATGAAAAAGAAAGAGGAAATGTGTGTGTGATCATTGTAGAAAATTCGGCATCGGTTCTTGCTCATGTTGCATCTGCATTTTATGGACATCCATCAAAGCAACTTGTGATGGTGGGTGTGACCGGTACAAATGGAAAAACGACAGTGGCCACTTTATTGTACAGACTATTTACAGATCTGGGACATAAATGTGGTTTGCTATCAACCATTGAAAACAGGATAGGAGATCAGGTTGAGTCAACAAAGTTTACGACACCTGATGCAATATCAGTTCAGGAAGCTTTGTCGAGGATGGTTAAAGCAGGTTGTACACATGCCTTTATGGAAGTGAGCAGTCATTCGCTTGATCAGAGAAGAGTGGAAGGCATAGATTGGGATGGAGCCATATTTACAAACATCACACATGATCACCTGGATTATCATGGTGATTTCAGATCATACATACAAGCTAAGAAAATATTTTTTGATGGATTGAGTGCTCAGGCATTTGCCTTAATCAATACGGACGACAAGCACGCTGAAGTCATGGTACAGAATACTGTTGCTAAGGTCTCAAATTACAGTCTTACCAAAATTGC
>JBATMM010000115.1:0-16680 GCA_049289835.1 Saprospiraceae bacterium
CTACTAGTAGTGCCACTACTAATAGTGCCACAACAAAGGAAAGCACTTATCTCATTACCTTTAGATCTCCATAAACGCCGGAATCTCATGATCTACCGCTTCGGTGACCATATCCCTGTTATTGACCCGTCCTCCTTCGTCCACCCATTGGCCGCTGTGACCGGCAATGTGATCATAGGCAAGAATGTATATGTCGGCCCGGGAGCTGCTATTCGGGGAGATTGGGGCTGTATCGTGATTGAGGACGGATGCAATGTCCAGGAAAACTGTACTATCCACATGTTTCCGGGATTAATAGTGAGACTTCTGGAAGGGGCTCACATCGGCCATGGAGCTGTCATCCATGGTGCCATCATCGGTAAAAATTGCCTGATTGGGATGAATGCAGTGATCATGGATGAGGTCGTCCTCGGAGATGAATGCATCATCGGTGCCCTCACTTTCGTAAAAGCTAAAGAGATCATCCCCCGCAGAAGCCTAGTCGCCGGCAATCCAGGAAAAATCATAAAAGAAGTTACCGACGATATGATCACCTGGAAAACGGAAGGAACAAAGCTTTATCAGCAACTACCGGAGCAATGCTTTGTTTCATTGCGGCCTGCTTTGCCTTTGACCTTTCAAAAAGAAAACACAGATCAAATCCAGGAATCCACCCCTCAATACAAGCCATGGAAATCCTGAAGAATGAAACACTGTCTCGTATACGTTGATCGTAGCGCCACTAAATCCTTAATTTGCAGTCCGATATTTTCACGGTTTTAATACCAGATACATGAAATCCTATAGTTTATTTTTTCTTTCTCTTTTTTGTCTCCTCTTCACTACTTCAAAATCTTTCAGTCAGCTCAACATGACCTTGCAGGACTCCATGGACTATAATGTCGGTGTCAATGATGTCTGCGGATGGGTCGCTGCTGATGGTAGAGAATATGCCCTTGTTGGCCTGAATACAGGTGTCTCGATTGTTGCGATTGATAGCACACCGATCAAAGAAGTCGCCTTTGTCCCCGGAATCGATAATTTATGGCGGGACATCAACACGTTTGGTCACTATGCCTATGTAAGTTCTGAAGCTCATATTGGATTACTCATCATCGATCTCCAGTATCTTCCTGACTCTGTGCATTACCACTCATGGTTCGGCATGTGTCCTACACCTAATGGAAATCAACAATTTCAAAAAGCACATTCACTCAACATTGATGAAAATGGAATTCTATATCTCAATGGAAGTAATCTTAATAATGGTGGATGTGTTTTGGTGGATGTGAAAACAGATCCGGAGAATCCGATTTGTCTTGGTTATTCTCCTGGCGTGTATTCGCATGACAGCTATGCCAGAGACAGCATTTTATATAGTGCCGAAATCTATGCCGGTAATGCGTCCATTTATGACATTCATGACATCAACAATATTACTCTTCTGGGTCAGGTCAAGACACCACATGAATTCACCCACAATATTTCTCTTTCAGTGGATAGTCATTACATGTTCACAACCGATGAGCGGCCGAATTCGTATGTAGCATCTTATGATATCAGCGATAAAACAAACATAAAAGAACTTGACCGTTTTAGACAAGCTGCAGTTGAGGGACATGGATCTATAGTGCACAATGTTTTTACATGGCAGAATTGGTTGGTGCTGGCATATTATTCCAGCGGCACATTGATCGTTGATGCTTCGCGACCCGATAATCTTGTTGAGGTAGGAAACTTTGATTCATTTATTGGCGCCGACGGTGGTTATGAAGGTGTATGGGGTGCATATGTCGACCTTCCCTCACATAAAATTTTAGCATCAGATCGATCAAATGGTTTGTTTGTTTTTATACCTAATTATGTACGAGCAGCATTTCTTGAAGGGACAGTGATCGATTCGATTACTGGGCTTCCGATTTTAGGAGCAAAGGTTTCTATTCAAAGTGATGAAATTATTTTACCTCAGATCACGCCTCTAGATGGCAACTTTAAAACGGGTAAAGCAGTACCGGGTATCTTTCCGATTGTCGTTGAAAAAGAAGGATATTATACCAAAATCATTCCTACAAATTTTGTGAATGGTGATGTACTTACGCCTGTTTTCAAATTAGTGCGACGACCTAAATACGGATTTACAGGACGTGTTATTGAAGTTCCAAACAAAGGAATTCCTTTTGCTAATGTGGTCATCTATGGAGATGGCGGAACGTATACAACAACTGCCGATGCTAATGGAGAGTTTATCATTCCTGAAGTTTATGAAGGTTATTATGAATTGCAGGCAGGAATCTGGGGTAAAACAATTCATTCGCAACTGCATCTTGATGCACCGCAAAATTTGAGTCTGACTGTTGAACCCGGCTATAGGGACAATTTTGATGGCGATCTCGGATGGGTGATATCAGGAAATGCAACTGAAGGACAATGGAAACGCGGTATTCCCACAGCCCAAAGTTTGTTTAGTATGTATGATTGCAGTCCGGGCACTGATTCACCAAATGATGATGGACAATTTTCATTTTCTACGGGCGTGTCTACATCAACTGATGTGCTCAATGATGAAGTCAGTGGCGGATCAACTTTCATCACTTCGCCTTTGATGAAAATTGATTCCATTGCATTCCCTTTTCTTTCATTCGACTACTGGCTATGTGAATATCCGCCTAATCAATATATTGGTTTTAAAGTCTGGTTGGCTAATGAAACAGATTCAGTTCTGCTCAGCCAATTTTCTAACCCGGCCACAAATGGAACATGGTTAACCTTTTCATCCAACCTTGATATAGCAGGCATTTCAGGCGTTAATAAAATTATTTTCGAGGCAACGGACACGACTTCAGGAACAGCAGATTACACCTTAAAAGTTCTGGTCGATAATTTCAAAGTGATATCACTCCTGGATGGAATTCATGAGGAGCAGATTAAGACAAAACACTTTCTTGTCTACCCAAATCCGGTCAGTGGCTCATCTATTTATCTGAAACCTGAAAATGGCATTCAGGGTGATCAATTATCCTTGTCCATCAGTGATATTCACGGCAGGATCATTTCTTCGCAAAAACTTTCGAAGACAGAGGCTGAAGCTGGTATAAATCACACCCTTGAAGATGGCATTTATTTTATGCAGTGGAGGACAGAAAAGGGAGAATTTGGCCTTGAAAAAATTGTAGTAGTAAAACATTGATAACGGATAAATAAAATCTAATCGCTTTCCTTCAATGTCAATCAAACAAATCTGTATAACATAAAGAATCTGTGAGACTTCAATTATTAGAAAATTATATCCATGGCGAATGGAATCCTGGGGATGGTAAAGAAACAACCTTACTCCACGCCATTCATGGAAATCCGGTAGCCCGTTCGAATTCAGGTGGCGTTGACTTTGCTTCCATTCTCGAGTATGGCCGCAAAACAGGCGGACCTCCGTTGCGGAAAATGACTTTTCATGAAAGAGGACGGATGATAAAATCACTTGCCCTTTATCTTCATGAGCGTAGAGAAAAGTATTATCCCATAAGTTACCAAACCGGTGCTACGAAAGCTGACAGCTGGATTGATATCGAAGGCGGTATCGGCAATTTGTTTTCAAATGCAAGCCTGCGTCGTCGCTTTCCGGATCTTCCTTATCATGTGGATGGAGAAGCAGTCCAATTATCAAAAACCGGAAATTTCATAGGCCATCACATCATGGTGCCAAGACAGGGCATCGCTATTCACATCAATGCATTCAATTTTCCCATATGGGGAATGCTTGAAAAAATAGCCGTTAATCTTCTTGCCGGAGTCCCTGCGCTTGTGAAGCCGGCTACACTTTCTTCTTACGTTACCGAAGCAATGTTTCGTGACATCATTGCATCAGGCATACTTCCTGAAGGTGCTGTTCAATTACTTGTAGGTTCAGCTCATGGTATTCTGGACAGCGTACAATCGCAGGATCTTGTGACATTCACCGGATCAGCTGCAACAGGCCAACAACTCAAAGCACATCCAAGAATAATATCAGAAGCAGTTCCTTTCAATCTTGAAGCAGATTCGCTCAACTGCACAGTTCTGGGTGAAGATGCAGTTCCCGGCACGCTTGAGTTTGATCTTTTTATCAAAGAGGTGCGTAAAGAAATGACGACTAAATGCGGACAGCGATGTACAGGTATTCGCCGCGCATTAGTTCCTGCAGAGCTTCTTGATGATGTTCAGATCGCTCTTGGAAATGCACTATCACAAACTGTAATCGGTGATCCTCATGTGGAAGGTGTGCGCATGGGTGCCCTGGCCGGAAAATCACAAGTAGAAGAAGTACGAAACCAGATCAAAAAATTATTGACGGAATCTTCTATTGCTTATGGAGACCTTGATAATGTTGAATTAGTCGGAGCTGATGCTGCTAAAGGTGCTTTCTTTTCACCGATATTATTGGTCAATGAAAATCCATTGACGTCTGTATTGGTTCATGAAGTTGAAGCGTTTGGTCCTGTGTGCACATTGATGCCTTACAAGAATCTTGATGAAGCCATAGAGATATCAAAGATGGGAAAGGGTTCTTTATGCTCATCCATTACTACACATGATGATCATAGAGCAAAACAATTTGTAATCGGTGCTGCTTCACATCACGGGAGAATTTTGGTACTCAATCGTGACTGTGCTAAAGAAAATACAGGCCATGGCTCACCACTACCTATGCTTACACATGGTGGCCCGGGCAGAGCAGGTGGTGGAGAAGAGATGGGAGGCATGCGTGGTGTCCTGCATTATCTGCAACGATGTGCCATTCAGGGCACCCCTACAACCATCACAGAGATAACTTCAGCTTATCAATACGGAGGACATTACAAAGATCCGGGTGTGCATCCTTTCAGAAAATATTTTGAAGACCTGCAGATCGGTGATACGCTCATCACACATAAACGAACGATCACTGAAGCGGACATTGTCAATTTTGCAAATGTGAGCTGGGATCATTTTTATGCACACACTGATGCTACATCACTTGAAGGAACAATATTTACACAACGCGTTGCCCATGGATATTTTGTGCTGTCCATGGCCGCAGGTTTGTTTGTAGATCCGGCCAAAGGTCCTGTCATACTCAATTATGGTCTTGAAGAATGTCGTTTCACAAAACCTGTTTATCCGGGCATGACATTAGGCGTGCGATTAAGTGTAAAAGAAAAACTTCCCGTCGATCCAAAAGATGAAGACGATATTCCAAAAGGAATTGTAAAATTTCTCGTTGATGTCTATGATGAAACGGGTGAGACTGTCGCTATTGCGACTATTCTGACCATGGTGAAGAAAAAGCAATAAGCAATTGGCAATTGGCAAAAATAAATTAGCAATTAGTAATTAGCAAAAAATTAATTTATCCTAAACAGATAAAAATCTTAAATCCAAAATTTTAAATCCAAAATCGTTTCATGGAAGGTTCAGTTACAACATTGATAGATAAAAACATTGCAATTATCACGTTTGCACATCCGGCGCATAATTCACTGCCTGGATATCTCCTGGCTGATCTCGCAAAGCAAATTGAAGATGCAGGCGAATCTCCGGATGTCAGGGTGATTGTACTCAGCTCAGATGGCGAACGAACATTCTGTGCAGGAGCGAGCTTTGATGAATTACTAACAATACAGAATCCAAAGGATGGAAAGAAATTTTTTCTCGGTTTTGCAAACGTGATCAATGCAATTCGCAAATGTCCCAAACTTGTCATCGGGCGTGTTCAGGGAAAAGCAATCGGTGGTGGTGTAGGTTTGTGCGCAGCAGTAGATTTTTGCATGGCATCTAAATTTGCTTCTGTTAAATTGAGTGAACTGGCTTTAGGAATAGGCCCTTTCGTTGTTGGCCCTGTCATAGAGCGTAAAATGGGACTCAGCGCTTTCAGTCAACTGGCTATCAACGCTACAGAATGGCAGACAGCAGATTGGGCAAAATCAAAAGGATTATTTCATGAAGTCTTTGAGACGACCACGCAGCTTGATGCATACCTTGATCATTTCTGTCAAAATCTTCTGACATCAAGTCCTGAAGCTTTACTGGAGATAAAAAGAATGATTTGGCACGATACAGATCATTGGGATAGTCTGCTTGATGAACGTGCAGGTATTAGTGGTGGTCTTGTCATCAGCACTGCAGCCCAGCAAGCTATCAAAATGGCAAGCATTGCTTAACTATTAAAATCCTCCAAGGATCGACTGGAAGTCAGTGGCAACACCAAACCGTATCGCAAAATCCCTGTACTTATAATCCTGCCAGGACGTAACAAATTCAACGCGCAGAACACGGAGAATATAATTAATGGCATAACCTACTTCTGCGTATTGTTGCGACTCCGGCGTGAGCAATACATTAAATAATAAATTCTCCCTGATCCCCTGCCTCCTGAAGTAATCGAATTGTGTAAGACCGAATCGTCTGAATTGATAATTAAACAGCCCATAAAAATATTTGTCATTTGTGCTGTAAGCATAATAGTCCAGCATACGGAAGGAGCTGACAGGATTGATCGGCGTACCTATCAAACGATTACCCGGGAAGTGAACAAAATCTGCAAAATAGGCCGGCTTCTGATCTCCAATAAAAGTACCCCCGGATAAGTTCATGCTCAACAAGCTTCCTGCGCCAATGGTCCATTTCGTTTCAATGTTTGCGCTGATTAAATCAAACGGATCATTATCATCACCCCACCCTTTCCTGTACCGCAATGTCAACATCGGTGAATGACTGTAATCCTTCCTTTTTGCTCCATTCTGTATCCGGTATGTCCAGAATGGCTTTATCCAATATGCAGCATCAGAAATAATAGCCTGATGATCATTAAATACTTCAGGACCACCTTCTGCATGAACAGGATCATTTGAGGTGTAGAGTAATTTTTTATCGTCAAAAAATACAAGATCTGTCGTATTGACCAGGCGATGACGATCACCATATTCAGCACCTAAATCAAAACCCATTGCACCGGTTATCTTTTGCTCAAATTTTGCCCTGACAAATTTCTCTTCAAATTCTTTTAGATAATTCCTGTTGACAAATAAAGTATAGAGACTATTTGACCAAAGTGACATCGGATCATCATAGCTATATTGTCTTACCTGGTCACCCCCGTTAACCTGAAGATTCCATCCTTTACCATAAAGTCTGAATTTGCCTTCGTAATTAAAGGCTTCTCTCGATATGGCATACCGAATCGAGGGACCTATTTCCCAGTTCGTTTTATGCTTTTCATTATTTCCAATAATAATTTCATAACCGCCGTGAAATCCATCTACAGTATTGAAATTAAAAGATTGAAGCGGTGCTTTTAACTGAAGAAAAAGTTTGTCGCTGATATTATATCTTCCACCAGTAATTAAATTGGTCAATGAAAATTTGCTCCTTCTCTTCACACTCGCTGCAAATCCTTCATTATTCATATTTAAGCTTAAAGTATCATCATGCTTTTTACCATCATCAGGTTTTGGAGGTAGAGCTGCAATACTGTCCTGTCTCACATACCCTCTGACTTCGTAATCCGTAAGTGGCATTGGCCTGATTGTCTCCCAGTACGAAGAATCACGTTTATAGGCACTACTATCGATCACCTGTTGATTAGAACCGGATATTGAAATGGTATCTACATCCGGCAATGCTTCGATCTCCTGCTTCTCATACTCCTTCATCATCTTCCGAAGCTTTTTTGCGCTCAATTCTTCACCGGATTCCAGACTCGTCAGACCGTTTTGAAACGATCGATTGCCCAGCTTGGCATCGGATGCTTTTGCTTCATCCGTTTCTACTTTTGCATCAAGCACGATGACCGGAACTTCGAGATCCGGATTTAATATCAGATCATAATCACTAAGTTTTGCAAAATATCTATACTCAAATGCGAATCCGAATACTGAACCACTGACGTCATATATCTCATGCACCGGTAACCACACATCAGGTTTAACAGGTGAAAATTGCTGTTGCATTTCAAATTGTATACCCCACACTGACGTCGTCAGATCAATACTGTGAATGCTCCATTCCTTATCTACAATATAAATTACGCCTTCAAATACCTGATCACCTCTCCCTCGCGGCGTCACTTTAATCTTATTAATCACTTGTCCGCCATCTTCTATAAATCCGAGGTATTCAAACTTATAATGCAAGAAAGCATCCGGAGCCAAAGGCGATACAGCATTGACCACTTCAGGTTCATAGAAGCTACTATAGATAAATCCCATCGGGCTGGTATTATTATCATTTCCGGTGGTACGAATAGAAATCACAGTATCACGATATTGATCCGGACGCGTATAATGCACCTTACTCACAGATTCCTGAGTAAATGCAACAGTCGAATCAATGCCCTCTTCCGCTAAGGATTGTAGTATTTTCTTTTTAAAAAGGAAAGGAACTTTGAGCAATCTTCCACTTCCCTTGATATATACCATAGCATCATAGGCATCCACCTGCATGGAATGATATTTTGCTTTTGCGATGGCCCGGCGCATGATAGTATATGCAGGATCTTCACCACTACCAGATACGATAGCTTCAGGAAGTGCTACC
Organism: Saprospiraceae bacterium; assembly: GCA_049289835.1. Lineage (GTDB taxonomy): Bacteria > Bacteroidota > Bacteroidia > Chitinophagales > Saprospiraceae > Opimibacter. The sequence goes on from JBATMM010000115.1 coordinate 8,527, forward strand.
ACTTCAACCTGCAATTTTGCATTGAATGTCATCATGGTTGACCCCACAACAAAAGTGGTGTCCAATGGTCTGAACCCTAAATATTGAAATCGTAACCTAAGCTTTCCGGGGGAAGCATTGAGCAAATATTCTCCTTCAATATTGGATGCAATTCCCTGATCTGTACCCATTAAAATGATGCTGGCAAAAGGAAGAGCTTCTCCCTGGGCATCGGTCACTTTGCCTTTAATACCCTGAGCCTCAATAACGAAGGCAGGCAATAAAATCAGCAGAATCAGATAACACCGGTGGATGAAATAGTGAGGTTGTCGCGCGATCATGGTCTAAAGATATCATCCTAGACTGCTTCGGATGAATCTTTGTTACAGGATTAACCTACCTCTTAATGGCTTTTTGCCACTTTATATCTCTTATTGACTTCTTTCCAATTGACCACATTCCAAAATGCTGTGATATAATCCGGACGACGATTTTGATAGTTCAGATAGTAGGCATGCTCCCACACATCAAGTGCAAGAATAGGTACTCCATGGACAGCACTTAGATTCATTATCGGATTATCCTGGTTAGGTGTGCTGGTTATAGCTAATTCTCCTGCAGGATCAACAATAAGCCAGGCCCATCCTGAACCAAACTGCGTAGTCCCCGCACGAGTAAATGCCTCTTTGAATTCAGCAAAACTTCCAAAACGTGTATCAATATCTTTTGCAAGATCACCGGCTGGTTCACCTCCGCCTGACGGCGACATGACTTCCCAAAATAAATTGTGATTATAATAGCCACCACCATTATTTCGCACAGCGGGGCTATGATTAGAGACATGCATCAGAATTTCCTCGATCGACTTTCCTTCCAGTGCTGTTCCTTCGATGGCTGCATTCAGATTGTTGGTATATGCAGCATGGTGTTTGTCATGATGGATTTCCATCGTACGGGCATCAATATAAGGCTCAAGAGCATTGAAGTCGTATGGTAGCGGAGCTAGAGTAAAGGCCATTTTTATTAAATTTTTACGTGTTAATTAGGGAATGTAAGTATACGATTTCCCCATGATTGAACCCAAAAAAGTACTAAAAGTTCAGACTCCCCCGGAATAGCATTTACGATTCCTTTGAGAGTATCTCTTACCTTTGCAGCCAACAGGAAAACTCAGGCATATTTCATTCATTAAAAATAATTCTGCCCGAATCCTTTGCTAAACTATTGATTGATTCATCTGAAACTCATTTAACCACCATGAAGCACTTGTCCAACCTCGTTACCTTTAGCGCGCTTATGCTGATTTCCTTCCTTGGTTTAACAAGTTGTGGGGATATTATATCTGATCTGAAGATTAACCCGGATGGATCGGGATCGCTTGAGACTACATTTGATGTAGGCGATCTGATGAGCATGACAAAGGGGTTCCAGGGAATGGGCACAGATAGCACCGGTTTTACGGATGACACGATGCCTGTCACGACCATTGTTGTACCCGACACTACTGCAAAAGATCCTATGAAGCTATTGATTGAAAAAGTAACAGACCCTTCATACGACCGAAACTTTGACACATTGATGTCTATATTGAGCATCATGCCTGATAGTGTCAGGGCAAAACAAACCAATCTCGATCTGGCAAAGAAACTATCTGTAAGACTCGTTTCTCCTGCCAAAAGTGCAAATCTGACCATAGGCATTGTAGCGAATTTTGATAGCCCAAAGCAGCTGAAAGAGATGATGGAATACATGGAAAGCCTGAATGATAAACCTGAAATGATGGCCAGTGCAGGCCCGATGGGCTTTCAGACAAAATCTTTTCTGATGTTTGAGGCTGATATGAAAGCAGGTCTGATCACAGTCGCTCCTGTTGATTATAGCTCTTTGTCTTCTCAATTTGGAATGTCCCAGGACAGCACATCCGGTAGCGAAGACATGGGTATGATGCAAATGATGTTTGGAAATAGCAAGATAAAATCAGTGATTCACGTTCCGGGTGAAGTGCTCTCTTGTACGAATCCGGATGCCATACTCACAAAGGATGACAAGGTCCTCCTGGAATATAATTTTATGGATGTAATCAATAAAGGGACCATCGAAGGATTCACGATTCATTTTCAACCCCGCAAATAAGTTTCATAAGCCAGGTTTGGCTGCTTGCTTCTTTCTAAAAAATAATTGATCCATAGAAATTCTTCCGGGTCCTGTGATGAATATTACTACAAATGGAATCAGGTAAAGCAACCCTTCCTCTTTGTCTCCCAGAGTTGCATGGCCATTGATAAGAAACACGACAACCACCATCGTCAGAATGAGTGGAAAGATGATCAGGCGGGTACAAAAGCCAAGAATGAGTAGAATTGAACAGCCAACCTCTGAGAAAATGGTGAGTGCCATCGAAACCGGACCTCCGAGATGTAAAAAATTGTAAAATTCTGAGGACTTTTCTCCAAATGCTGTGAGTTTTTGCAAACCATGAGGTAGTAATAAAAGTCCCGTCCCGGCCCTTAGAATAAATAAACCTAAATCAACGGTCCATTTGCGGCTGTTAGGTGTAAGTAAGTTGGTTATCGCTGCCATATTCATTCATTAACCATGATTCCAATCCTCTTGTTTTAGGTACTGGCATAAAATTTGTCATATTAAATAAATATTTAATATGTTTGCAGTCAATTATAGTGCCCATGATCTTATTTCTGTTCTTATTGCTGATACTGTTATGTATCGGGGGTGAATATGTCTCCAAAGCTTAGAGCCTTTATTGGTTCAGCCCAGGATTAACTCCTTTATTTCATTCAGGTGAGCGATCGTATAGTCCGGTCCTTGCGCCAGGTGACATAAATCCTCATTCGGATTGTACCAGCAGGTATGGTATCCGAACAATGCAGCACCCTCTATATCTGCTGTAAGGCTGTCTCCAACAACCAACACTTCTGATTTTGTTGGCACACCCATTTCCTGATGTACATGATTGAAATAATCATAGTGAGGTTTTGACACACCAATCTCTCCGGCAATGACGATCACCTCGAATCTCGGTTCCCATCCGATGCTCTGCAGGCGGACGCGCTGTACTTCGGTCATTCCATTGGTGATATATCCCAATCGAGTCCTCCCCATTAACCAGGTCAGCATTTCTTCAGCACCCGGCATGAGATATGGTTTAGTGCCGAGCCCTTTCAAATATTTATTTTGCGTGGACACAGGATCGAGGTCCAATTGCATGAAATCAAAATACCTCTTAAAGCGTTCGTAGACCAGTGTATCCCTGTTGATCAACCCTTTTTCATGTTCTGTCCAGCATTGGATGTTGATACGTTTATAATCTCCATACATGCCCTCACTCCATTCAATGCCATGTTCGCTCAGGACTTCAGACAAGGATTCTTCACTTGCTTTATCAAAATCAAACAAGGTATGATCCGCATCAAACAGTATCCATTTGTATCTACTCATCACAGGCAAAGATACTTTACTCCTATCCTTATCTTAGCCCGATGAATTATTACACAAGCTTAATTTTTGTTTTGTCCCTGTCTGCTGCCTGGGCACAGCATCAATTGAGCCTACCATTATGCGGAACAGATATTTACCTTTCGTTGCGGGGCTTTGAAGACTCACCCGTGTTGCTGTACAATATGCATGACAACGAGAATACCGCAGCCATAGCAGGCCGGATCATGGCTGTAAAATATGGAGGCCAGTATATGGAACTTGAACATAGTGGTGATCGGAATCTTGCATTTCTATATGGTGAAGATTCCATTTTTATTGACCCCAACAGGATTTATACAGATGTGGGAATATGGTTACAAATGGCAAAAAATAAAAATACGGATACATTGCTCTTTGAAGAAATAGCGATGTGGAGAGATTCCTTACTTTCTGTTCTTAAAATAGGTGAAAGATCTCTTGTAATTGCACTACATAATAACACTAATAATAATTATAGTTTTTGCAGTTACGGCTCAGGAGGTGAGTATGAAACTGAAGCTGATGATACGTTTGAAGGAGAGATCCGGGATATGGATGATTTTTATTTTGTTACCGATCCAAAAATATTTAAAGTTCTTGCAACAGGCAGGTATCATGTGGTCCTCCAGGCTCATGAGACATTGACTGATGATGGTAGTCTATCCGTCTATTGTGCCCAGCTTGGTATCCGCTACATCAATGTAGAAGCTCAGCACAATCATCTCTTAAGACAAATTAAAATGTTGATTTTTGCCTTTCAGCATTTGGTGATCAATAGGATATAAAAGGCGTAAACGTGAGACATGAGATGTGAGATGTGAGATGTGAGATGTGAGACATGAGACATGAGACGTGAAGCGAAAATCGTTACTCCATACTCGTTATTCGATACTCGTTATTCGTTACTCGTTATTCGTTACTCGTTATTCGTTATTCGTTACTCGTTATTCGTTATTCGTTATTCGTTATTAATTTCTGCTGACTCCTTCGTACATAAGCCTGACATCTTCAAGCGAAAACGTTCCAATCATACCGGTTTGAAAAATGATCTCCTTGTCATTCAGAATTTTGATGAAACGAAAATCATAATCGATAATGGCACTGTCTAATTGTTTTTGGAAAATAAATCCGTTTGCATCCTCCTGTATAAGTTCTTTAAAATATTTATCCTGTTTCACCGATTCCAATTGGTTCTTCTTCACTTCGGCAGCAGCATTAGTGGCTGTTGATTCGAAAATCTGAACGTAATAGTTATTTCCTTTCCGTATAGTGATATCACGCATGATGCTGTAGTCCTTCTTCATCACCTGAGCGCTATCCGGCGCCATGATGATGAGTGGAATTCCATAAGAAGCTAAATCAAGGGGTTTAAACTTTGTCTTTAGATCTGAATGACATGCACAAAGGCAGCAAGAAAATATAAAAAGAAAGAGTAACCGGGGATTGACCATATTCAAAGTTATCTAATATTCAGTGGGATAAGGCAAATGAGAAATCGTGGGGCTATGAATAGCGGTTTATTATTAAGTAAATCTTAAGATTGCCGGAGTTGTAACAAATCTGATTTCGACGAAATCCTTTTGAATCTCTCAGGATTCAATATTGACCGACATTACACACTTAAAACCCAATATTGACGGGGCCTCTATCGATTGGATTTCGACAAAATCCGTTATGAATCGGTCAGGATTCAACATGGACGGGGAATCTTATGGTAAAACTCAATACTGACGGGGCTTCTACCAATTGGATTTCGACAAAATCCGATTGAAACGCATAGGATTCAATATTGACAGGCCACTTGAAGATAAGACCCAATACCGACGGGGTCGTTAGCAGTCTTTACGGGTCCTTAGTTTTCCTAAACGCTCAGGTAAATGCATATTCAATTGATTCTCCCTCCGAAATAGCATTTCAACCAATGAAGACCAAACTATCATAGAGCTTTCATACATATTCGTCGAATCTTAAAATAAAGCCTTTGTTTCTATTTCCTGTTTGTGATATATTTGTGATATCATTTTAATATCAAAACCAAAAACAATGGAAAAATCATACAAACCTCTTTCCGGCTACCTTATGCTTTTACTATTTCTGGTCATTCTTGCCCTGGGCATCTTTGGATTGGCTGCTCAGATATTCATTATCCCTACGATTGCATTGCCCTTCTTCTTCCTTTTTATCTCCGGATTCTTTTTCATCAATCCAAATGGATCTAGGGTCCTGACCATTTTCGGAAAATATAAAGGAACTGTCAAGGACAATGGCTTCTACTGGGCGAATCCATTTTTCTCTAAAAAAGCAATTTCGCTCAGAGCCCGGAACTTTGAAAGCGAGCGTGTAAAAGTCAATGACAAAAGAGGCAATCCTATCCTGATCAGCGTGATCACAGTCTGGAGAGTAAGAGATGCTTATAAAGCGGCCTTCGAAGTGGATGACTACACCACTTTTGTTAAACTTCAAAGTGATGCTGCCGTAAGAAACCTCGCAGGTCAGTATTGTTATGACAATTTCGATGATGCACAGGAAGAAATTACATTACGTTCAGGTTTGCAGGAAATCAATCACGCACTTGAACATGCCCTGTCAGAAAGATTGGCCATAGCAGGAATCGAAGTGATGGAAGCAAGAATCGGATACCTCGCTTATGCTGAAGAGATCGCCGGCGCAATGCTCAAACGCCAGCAGGCAGAAGCTATCGTCGCAGCCCGATTTAAAATCGTTGAAGGCGCTGTCAGTATGGTAGAAATGGCCCTGAAAGATCTGTCCGCCAAAAAAATAATCGATCTGGATGATGACCGCAAAGCTCAAATGGTGAGCAATCTGATGATCGTATTGTGCGGAGATAAGGATATATCTCCTGTCATCAATACGGGATCAATCTATTGACGTTGGCCCCTAAATCCCCTAAAGGGGACTTAAACAAATCCACGCACGACCTCACGTTTAACCATTAAATGAAAAAGAAATTTGTCCTCCGAATTGATGATGAAGTTTACGACGCCTTAGAGAAATGGGCAGCCGATTAATTTCGCAGCGTCAATGGACAAATTGAGTGGATACTTTCTGAAAAACTTAGGGAAGGTAAAAGATTAAAAAAGAATCTAAATATCAATTTTGATGAAAGTAAAGATTAGCATCATTAAAAAATATTTGATTTCTCCTAACCAATTTCAAGATCTAGTATTATCAAAATTCCCCTTTAGGGGTTAGGGGCAAAAAAAAGGCGCCACCTTCCCCAGGAGACGCCTCACATTAGATCGAAAAACCAATCCTATCTAACTCTTTACTTTTATAGTACACCCGATCGCTTTAGTTTCTGAAGGATCAGGATTATTACCTGCCTTTAAAGCTGCAATCGCATTTTCAAGATATTTTACACTTACCTCTGCAGGATTTTGCGCATTGTCATCAATAGCACCAACGTAACGAACATATCTGTTGGCATCTAACAAATATACATGAGGAGTCCTCGTCGCACCGAACGCAGGAAATACTTTCTGCCCGTCATCAAATAAGTATTTGAACGGATAGCTTTTCTCTTTCGCCCTGGCCTGCATACTGGCAAAATCATCACCAGGTTTTACAGATGGATCATTTGGATTAATAGCCACAACAGGATAACCCATCGAAGCATATTTATTATGAAGGGCAATGATTCGATCCTCATACATCAAAGCATAAGGACATGTATTGCAGGTGAACACCACAATGTATCCATTCACACCTTTATAGTCTTTAAGAGACACCATCGTCCCATCGACATTCTTCAATGAGAAGTCAGCGGCCTGCTCACCCACTTTATAACCGTCATCCACAGGAGATACAGCGCTAATTAAGGAGATCGCTAAAAAGGCAAGAATCAATTTGCCAACTACATGTTTCATAATTATAGATTTAAGTATGGTTTTACTATTTCTTTTAACTCATCCGGGCCATGAAAAGTTCTCTCATAAAAGACCCTTTGCTTTCCTTTGTACACCAAAGTGGCCGGAATTGATCCGGACCAGGTCTTGTCTATGTCATCAATCCAGTAGTTGGAATCATTGTCTTCGAGCACTACCACATGAGGCTCCAAAGCTCTTTCCACTACAAATGGCTGAAGCTTCCTGATATAGTCCTTTTTAAAATCAAGGCTGACCAGGATGAGTCTGAATGCCTGATTTTTATAAGTCTTATTCAATTCAACAAAATAAGGGAGTTCCTGCACACACGGGGTACACCAGGTCGCCCAGAAATTGACAACATAGGTCGTATCATTCTCTTTTGAGAGCAATAGTTTCAATTCATCATAGTTGTAAATAGGGATAAATAAAGAGTCTTTTTCAACCAATGAAGGAGAAATCAGTACACCGCCGGCAGATGGAAAATTGAAAAAACTAAGGATCAAAAGCACTGTATAAAACATACCTCAATATAAACTTAGAACTCCTGTCCTTTGATTTGAACAAGGCAATTAATAACATTTTTTTAACGTTAGGCGGTTGACCGACCTTCGTGTTTAGAATCGGGAAAAAACATGTTGAGTGTCGGTTGACTGATGTTCGTGTTTAGCATTGGAAAAAACATGTTGAGCGTCGGTTGACCGACGTTCTGGCGTCTGCAAAGCTGCGCTTTGCGTAAGTCTTTCAGTAATCAATTAATTATTATTAATCAAGGCGCAGCCTTGAACACACCAGAACGTCGGTCAACCGACGCTCA
>JBATMM010000116.1:0-3094 GCA_049289835.1 Saprospiraceae bacterium
AGTAACAAGTAACAAGTAACGAGTCAGCAACCTCCATTCGCATCAATTCATCCATGGACAATGGTCTATCGTCAATGGTCCTTAGTCTTTGGTCTTAATTCGCAAACACCATCTTCTTCGTTGAGATCAATTGCTCATCGACAAACAGGGAATAGAAATAAGTTCCTGTCGCATTGTATCCATGCTCAAAGAGAACTTCATTCATGCCGGCCTTGATTTCAGTAGGTATTTCTTTAATCGTCTTTCCTTTGACATCAGTGATCACAATGACAGCGTGATGAGCAGTCACTGGTTCATTGACTAAAAAACTAATGATGGTAGATTCATCAAAAGGATTAGGTTTGTTTTGTAACAATTCAATTTTATTGGTTTCGATTTGTTCATCATGTGTGCCTGTGAGTCTGACTAATTTTTCATCTGAGAACAAACTCTCAATTCCTCTGCTATCGATTGCGGCGGCTGAAATAAAAATATTCAAACGCCGATCGGGCAATTCGAATACACCGGTTTTGGAATCGGTGATATAATAGAGCGTATCGAAATCATTTGTAAAAACTCTTAGTCCGACAACATAGTGATTGTAATCCTGAGGATCTGCAATCTCGATGTATAGAAAATTGCCATCCTGGCCAACACTGAGTATGGAAGGTGATTTTGGACCTAATGCTGCCATAGCGGCACCCGTTCCATTGATGGTTGTATTACGGGCGAGGTAATCAAAGTCTACAAAAAAACTATCGATCACGAGGTCACCGTCAGTGTCTACGCCCAGGATATCATCGGATGTGTGCTGCCGGTCATGATAGTCAGGATTCGTAACATCTGCATTGCCATGTTCATTGGCGGAACAAAAACGCATGGCCGCAAATCCGTTTTCGCGAAATGGAATATGATCACTGCCTCTGTCTGTACGATCTTCCGGCGACATGATCGAAATTTGCATGGGAACCTTTGCGATTGGTTTTATCATTTCCTGGTATTCAAGCTTTATAAATCTGCTCAACGCTTTGTGTGGCGAATTGAATCCTCCGTATGAAAAGAGCCTGACTTGTGTACTGTCGATATTATTTAGCCCAGGACAGGAAGGTGGTGAAGAAGTTGCTCCACAGATTATTCCTCCGACAATATCATTATTTAGTACAGCTTTGATCGGAATGCTTTGTGCAAGCGCATAATCTGAGTATGCATTCGCCCCGTATAGGCCTTGTTCTTCGCCGGTGACGGTCATGAAGACGATGGTATGATTAAATACATAATTGCTCATGATACGAGCTAATTCCAGCACCAATGCAACACCACTTCCATTATCTTCCATACCCTGGGCCAGACAGTTGATATCACAGTTGTCTTTGCATCGGCTATCAAGATGTGCTTCGATGATGACGGATGATGGATCGGAAATATCCTGTCCGGGCAATACCGCCACTACATTTTTATGACGCATCATACCACAAACATCCTGGTCAAATTGAAGATATCCTGTGACAAGTCTGTTGAAATGCTTCATGCTAAATCGTTCGAATTGGGACAGAACCCATTTTCGAGCAGCTCCGATCCCAGAAGACTCAGAAAGAGTATCCGAAGCAGTATTGCGATTGAAGAATTGTTGCAAAGCTACCAATGTAGCCTTCATTGAATCCGGATTGACCCTTTCGATTAAGTTATCACGAATTATTATCGGGTCATCGACAGGGAAAGGGGGCAAGAATACGGATGGGTCATAATTGCCTTTCAGGATATCGTAGATCACCGGATTGGTAAAATGGATATTGGTCTGAGCATGTATGGAAAAGCAGACAAGAAATGTAAAGAGTGAGGGCAGCATGTATGTCTTCATGATCAGATGGCTATAAATTAAAAATACGAAAGCAGTAGTATAGATGAGCCCTGCCCGGAAATAAATATACTTAAAGCCAGTGAATTTCTGGCTGAGACAGTTAGCCAGAACTAAATGCTTGCGAAACTCTGAATCTAAACCAGGTATTTATATTTTATAACAAGCATGGCTATAATGACCAGGATCGCCAGAATAGTGATGATTTTGTATTTATTGTAAAAAGAAAATACGGTCATCGCTAATAGTCCAATGGAAATGACAAGTCCTCCTAAAAGAAATGGTTTTACGTCCCCAAAGCCCAGCGTCGATGATGAATAATATTGTAATCGAAAAGGTTCAGAAATCGTCCTGACCAATGCGATAAGAATAATGATCGTCGCTAACCTCGAAATTCTTTTTTCGTTTCTTAAATAAAACTCTTTCATCGTATCGGGTGATTTAAATATTAATATGTATTTGATGCAGAAGAGACGCGATCCGTCGACACTTGGGCTAGTCATTGAGACGCGATGCTTCGACACTTCGACTTGCGGCGCTCCTTTCTTGTGCTACAGCTCAGTGCATCGCTTGCTTTGTCTCTTCGTTGTGCTATACTTCGACTATCGCTCAGCACGGCGCAGCTCAGCAACAAAATCGTCGTCTCTACAACCGTTCCATCAATTTTACGTCAACAATTCGTTACTTGGTACTCGTTATTCGTTACTTATTTCACTGCTTTCTTTTCTTAGACAACAACCAATCATACACATCCTCCCCCGCATAAACTCTTCTCCATACATCATGACCCATATCTTCTTCAATCGTAAATCGAACATCTTTGTGGCCTAACTCTTCAAGCCTGTTCAATCCTGCATAAAAATATTTCAGTGATACACTTTGATCACGCCCTCCGGCAAATACCCACACCGGTATCTGATGATCAGCGATCGGCTTCATCAAATCCGGATGACCCCAACCTACAATCGGACATATTGCTGCCCAAATCTTTGGATACTTACTTGCCATGTACCAGGTTCCAAATCCACCGTAACTAAGACCCGTCAGATAAACTTTATCTGGATCTCCATGATAAACAACAAGTGCCGTGGCTACCATATCCATCAGATCATCTTCTTCTTTTTCCCAGCCTAAAGGAGGCAGAGCATTAGGTAAAAATGCAACCGGAGTTGTCGGCTCCATCTTTTGTGGTGTCAAAAATTCATGCGGTCTCTCCGGAACTCCTTCTTCAAGTCTTTTTGGAATCTGCTCAATTTTCCG
>JBATMM010000117.1:0-4022 GCA_049289835.1 Saprospiraceae bacterium
GTACTAGGTGAAGAGGATGATGTATTGAAACTTGATGTACGACATCAGAAAGATTTTGTACACGGTCATATCCCCGGTTCAATATTTATCGGATTGAATGGATCGTTTGCTCCATGGGTCGGCGCGATGATACCGGATATCAATCAAAAAATAATTCTGATCACGCCCGACGGACTTGAAGAAGAAACAGTGATGCGTCTGGCTCGTGTAGGATATGATCACGCCCTTGGCTATCTCAAAGGCGGAATAAATTCATGGCGTGATGCAGGCAAATCAGTAGCAGAGATAAAGTCAATCGATGTCGGTGAATTTAAAAATCAATACGAAAACGATCCGGATATCTCCATCCTTGATGTACGCAAACCTGACGAATGGGAAAAATCACATATCTCCACAGCCCAGCATTTTCCTCTCGATTTTATCAATGAGCACATGTCAGAAATCTTACCTGGCAACACGTATTACTTGCATTGCCGTAGTGGCTATCGTTCTACTGTCGCTTCGTCGATATTAAAAGCGCGTGGATATCACAATTTAGTGGATGTCATCGGCAGCTTCGATGATATCAAAGCGAGTGTATTTCCAATTGAAGGCAATTGTGAGTCGTTGAATCCTAGTGAGACAGCGGAGGATTTGCTGGAGAAGGATTGACGCCATGTTCATTTTCGCTAAATTACGAAAGTAAAAATTGGATATAATTTTCTTTATTCATCATATGCATCGCTTTAGGAGCATACTCCTTTGTGAAAGTTGACGAGAACGAAACCTTTGTCCTGGCATTCCATTTACATTCAAAAGCCGTGAGCTCTCCATTTATTTCCTCTACATAATCTATCTCCTGTTGTTGTTTGGTGCGCCAGGAACATGACTTTTTCAGGATATAACCGGAAATAGTTATAACTATTAGCGGTTATATCCCAAAAAGTTAGCTTTCAACTAAATATTTTGTGAGATCCGTGTGCATACCGACTTGGCATCACTGACTAAATCAGAAACATCCTCTTCATAAAAATTGCTCCCCTCAATGAACTAATTCCAAAAAGATAAACTTTCCTGCCACTGCCACTGCCACTGCTACTGCTACTGCTATTGCTACTGCCACTGCTACTGCTACTGCTACTGCCTCTACCCCGGCTTTCCTGAAAAGACAGACCCCACAATTCTCATCTTTTTCAATACTTTTAAACCTCTAACGCTCATCCAAAAAGCACTTCAATGAAATTGCCCCTCTTCTCCTATACCTGCATTGCAGCTTTGCTTTGCATTTTCCATCCTTTACAAGCCCAGTGGAACAGACAATTCCCCCTTCCAAAACTCGAAGACGTGCTTGATATTGATGTCAGCGCTGACGGATATGGATTCGCTGTAGGCGCCAATGATCTCATCCTCCGTTCCCAGGCCGGGAATAATCAATGGGATATGCTCCCGGGCTTCGGTGAAGGATGGCGATTCGAAGCTGTAGACTATCTCGACGGATCAGGCGGAAGTGTTGCAGCAGCAGGTGGTGATGGTCTCATCCTGACTATCGATAAAGGCAACAATTGGAATGCAATAGCAGATGCACCCGCAAGTATTAAAGCGATCAGGATTCTATCCCCAACTCATATCATAGTCGCTGCCACTGATGATGTATCGGTGTGGGACAATGGTATCTGGACACATCTTAATGTTCAAGCTACTGCTGCATTGAAAGGAGCTTTTATTTTAGATGATCAGCATATCTGGGCGTATACATTTACAACTAGTCCTACGATTTATTATACATCAAATGGTGGCACAAACTGGAATTCATCTCCCACCGTTCCAAAAATAGATGTAGTGAGTTTTTTTGATGCACAAGTCGGAATCGCACTTGACGGACGGAATGTATATAAATCAACTAACGGTGGCCAAAACTGGACAGAAATCGCTCCTAATGGCCTGAGCAATTCTGCTAATGATGTGACGTTTGGTGCTACTGCAAATGTATTAGTAGCCGCAACGCTGAACGCGAAGCCAAATATTTCAACTGATGGAGGCATGACATGGAACGCCATTACAACTCCACTCGTCAATCAACGAAGTCATTCAGTCGTTGCGATTTCTGATACAGAATTCTGGATCGGAAATGATTTAAGCGGAGTGATGCATAGTATAGATGGTGGCATGACATGGATAGAAACATGTGGCCCAACCCGAAATGTAATCCAGGATGTTTACTTCGTCAATCGCAACACAGGTTTTGCTATCGGTCAGAAAGGATTATTGCTGCGCACGACAGATGCCGGTGCACATTGGAATGATATTTCATTTGGCACCAGATCATATTTATGCATCTTCGGTCTCAATGCCAATGATCTTTGGATAGGAACGAATCAACGCATTTTACATTCAGTCAATGCAGGTGATAACTGGACTGAAACAGTTCTCTTTCCTGCAGGAAATATCAATGATATCCTGGCCATCTCACATGATCGGATTCTCGCCGCATCTACAACAGGCACAATATACCTGAGCAAAAATGCAGGCATGACATGGGATTCTGTATATAGTTCAGGTCTTCAGATGAGATCGATTGCAAGAATTGATGATCTGCATTATATGGCTACAGGTTATAATGGGGCGATCGTACGAAGTGATGATCAGGGTCAGACATGGCACACTGTCACCATTCCTGAACCTAGTCTTCAATACGAACAAAGTTTTTTTCTCAACGGTGAAGGTTGGCTGATCACATCAAGTTTTAAGAGATCAATGTGGCATACGACCAATGGGGGAAATACATGGGATACATTGCCTCTTCCATTGGATCGTTTTTGGGAAGGAGTGTATTTCATCACAAAAGATACCGGTGTCATCGTGGGGAGAACTGCAACAGAGGGCAGAGCCTATCTTACATACGATGGTGGACATCATTGGCAACAAGGTTATATCACAGGATACCAACTTTTTGGAGCGACGGGTTCTCCGAATCCAAATGGAACAGCATGGATTTTTGGATATGGATCTGATATTGAGAATCTGTTGTATTGTAATGCGCCTCCTTCCATTGGAAATTTCACTGGCGATCTTTTTCCATGTGAAAATGATACGATAACTTATACATTGACCTCCCTAAATGTTGATGATTTTTCCTGGCATTTTCCATCAGGATGGCAGATCATCGGAAATGCAAATAATGATTCTATAGAAGTCGTTGCAGGACCGGCTTCGGGGGTTATTACAGTTAAAGGTGACAATACATGTGGTGAGACAGGGCTGCTGAGTTTCATTTCCACTCCCCGCAGACTGCCTGTTCTGTTTGGCATATCAGGCAATATGACTCCATGCGTTGGAACATTTACACCTTATAGTGCGCATGGATTTTATATTACCGATTATAGCTGGACTTTACCTTCAGATTGGACGATAGATGGAAATGCGAACCAGGAAATCATATCAGCACATGTGGGTTCAATGGAAGGAATCATTACAGTGTCCGGTTCAAATTCATGTGGAACAACTCAATCACCTGACCCATTTTATGTCTTTGCACAATCACTTCCAGAAATAAGCTTACAATCGGGTGACCTGACTCCATGTCCAGGTGATACAGTCTCTTACGGATTTACAAATTTTGTTGATTACTATGTGTGGCCAGATGGATTGCAAGATTGGACAGAACTTCCGCCTAAACTTGATTTAACATTTATTGCAGGTCATTTTCCTTTAAGTGTCCAAGCCTATGTCGTAGGTGATTGTGGTGGTGGAGTATATGAGTTGAATCTTAATCCTGTATTTGTTCCACAGGTAGAGATTTTTACAGAAGGAGGTAAAATCTATGCCGATGCTGCTGGAATCGCTTATCAATGGTATCTAAACGGTCAACCTCTGGCCAGTGCCACGGGAGATACACTCACTCCGACAGTTAGCGGGCAATACACTATTCGTGTCACTTTTGATACAGGATGTAAAGCGTTCTCCAATCCTGTCGATATAGTGCTCAGCTCAACCTTCCATCCGTCATACATCCCACTGAATATTTATCCTGTTCCGGCTACAGA
>JBATMM010000118.1:0-7075 GCA_049289835.1 Saprospiraceae bacterium
AGAGAGTAAGAGAGTAAGAGAGTAAGAGGAGAGTAATTCAAACTTATAAAGTTATAATATTGTTATTCATTAAATTTTAGTTGATAGTATATGACAACAACAACGCTAGCCCAAGATATTGATCTGAAGTCTTTACAGAAGAACGGCTTTCTTGATATTGACGTGGATCCATCACTGGACCTTGTGGCTGAAATAAAGCGGATGAAGAAGGAGAAGAATGCGATCATACTGGCGCATTATTATCAGGAATCACCTATACAGGATATTGCTGATTATATTGGAGATAGTTTAGGGTTATCCCAACAGGCTGCTGTGACGGAGGCTGATATTATTGTATTTGCCGGTGTACATTTTATGGCTGAAACGGCTAAGATTCTTTCACCTTCTAAAAAAGTTCTTCTTCCTGATCTTAAGGCGGGTTGCTCACTTGCAGATTCATGTCCGGCACCACTGTTTAAAAAATTCAAGGCGATGCATCCCGATGCAGTTGTTGTTTCATATATCAATTGCACGGCAGAACTTAAAACACTGACTGATATTTGTTGCACATCATCTAATGCTGTACATGTCATCAATAGTATACCGAAGGATAAGGAAATCATTTTTGCACCTGATCGTAATCTTGGGGCTTATCTGCAAAAGCAGACGGGGCGAAAACTTATCTTATGGAATGGAACATGTATGGTGCATGAAATATTTTCACATGAAAAAATAGCCCGTCTTCAAATGCAATATCCGGATGCAAAACTTATTGCCCATCCGGAATGTGAAGATCACCTGCTTGATATTGCAGATTTTATCGGGTCGACGAGTCAATTGTTGAAGTATACAAAAACAAATCCTGCCAAACAATTTATTGTTGCCACCGAGCCCGGGATAATCCATCAGATGGAAATCGGGAGTCCGGATAAAGAATTTATTCCTGCACCTCCGACGAATACATGTGCATGCAATGAATGTCCGCATATGAAGAGGAACACGATGGAGAAACTTTATTTATGTCTTAAGTATGAACAACCTGAAATTATTCTTCCTGATTATGTTCTTAAGGAAGGCAGGGCCAGTATTGACAGGATGATGGAGATATCGAAGCAAGCAGGCTTATGAAGGAGTAACGAATAACGAGTAACGAGTAACGAATTGGGATGTTTCTTATTATTTTAAAGAAGTTATGATAAATGAACAAGGCTAGTTAGGAAAAAAGCTTTATATTAAGATTATATTTAATATTTAAATTATTGAATTATAGTTTTTTGACTCAAAACTGGTATAATTTTTGTGAAACAAAATTTTGACTATCGCATACGATTCAGGAGGTTAAGAGCGTTTGAGTCTATTCGTGGCGGCCAAATTAAATTATGAAGGGATACATTATACTTTGCTTATTTGTCTTAGTTCAAATAAAGGGTTTTAGTCAGAAAGGTTACGAGTTGGGAGCACTTGGGGGCGTCAGTTATTATATTGGCGACATCAACCCTAATTATTCGTTGAAAACACCCGGGCCTTCATTGGGCTTTATTTCCAGGTATAATTTCAATACCAGGACTTCGATACGATTTGATATGGCTGCAGGACGGCTCATCGGGAAGGACAAGTATTCAGAAAATCCATTTCAGAAAGCGCGAAACTTAAGTTTCAGAACTGACTTCGCGGATGCTTCGATGGATCTGGAATTTAATTTCTTGAATTATATCCATGGCAGCCGAAATCAAAATTTCACACCTTACATTTTTGGTGGCCTTGCTTTAACTTATTTCAATCCAAGAGCGGAATTGGATGGCACATGGTATGGCCTCAGGCAAATGGGAACTGAGGGACAAGCTATAGGCGATGAATATGGGCAGATCACTCCATCATTGTCTTATGGATTAGGTTTTAAAATGGACTTCAATTACGAATGGAGTTTTAATATTGAACTTAGTGCCAGGCAGACGTCTACAGATTATCTCGATGATGTCAGCACAGTCTATCCTGATATGATTTCATTAGCAGCGAGAAGAGGAAATATTGCACCCTTACTTTCGGATCGATCAGCCGAATTAGGTGTAGAGCCTATTGGTGCACCCGGAAGACAAAGGGGAGTAGCCGGGGATAAAGATGCTTATTACTCCATGAGGATAGGGATTGTCTATTATATCGGATTTTTGCAGTGTCCGGATATCAGCAAGCCGAGAAGATAAAAGAAGGTTAAGAGGTTAAACGGTCAATCGGTTAAACGGAAGTTTATTTCATTCTTTTTTTTTGGAAGGTTATTCTTTTTGTATGTTATAAGATTTTGAATCATAGCTGAAATTTTCTTTGCTCTGTCAATAAATTTCGTGCACAATTCCGCTGAATAGTTTTTTTGTGCTTTGAGTATATAAAGCTGGGTGCGCAGTTCAGCACAAGAACCTTTGGATATATAAAGAAACCTAATAAATTCTTTGTCAGTTTCACGTTCAAATCCTTCCGCAATATTTGAAGAAACGGAAACAGAACTCCTTTGAATTTGATCTCTCAGGCCATAATCCTTAAAGGAATTTAATGCCTCATAAATGTCTATGCTTAATTTGAGACTTTCTTGCCAAATGATAAGGTCTTCGAAAGATTTGTAATTATTTTCCATGGCTGATGAGTTTTAATTATTTAAATAAAGTATCCTGAATTAATTTGAATTCAATTTGATTTTCGTTTAACCGTTTAACCGTTTAACCGTTTAACCGTTTAACCGTTTAACCGATTAACCGTTTTCGCATATGCTATAACATAATGTCTCGAACCGGGTCAAATGTGACCGCTAATTCAAACTTCTTTAAAAAAAATCCTTTTATTTTTCCTTTCCACCTTTCTTCCCTTCTACCCTTCATCCTTTTTTATCTTTGACACTTATGGTGAGGCATTATTCTATTGCAGTGGGTCCATTTTCAAGAGGGTTCCATATTATTACCGAGGAAGTTAAAAGGGCAGTATCACAGTGGCCTGAAAATGGATTGATGCATGTTTTCCTGCGTCATACATCAGCAGGATTGTGTATAAATGAGAATGCGGATTATACAGTGAGAGATGATTTCAAACTTTTTTTTGAAAGACTTGCACCTGAAAACCTACCTGGTGTCATACATGATATGGAGGGACCGGATGATATGCCGGCCCATATCAAAAGCACATTGACGGGTATATCTGTTACTATCCCGATAGTGGATCATGGATTGGATCTGGGTACATGGCAGGGCATCTACTTGTGCGAATTCAGAAATCAGGCGAGAAGTAGGGAACTCACTATCAGCATCATCGACTAGGGATATGAATCTGTACTCATCCCTTGTGTTATTTGGTGAAGGATTTCTCACAGGCTTGACGTTGACCGTCATGGTAGGGCCTGTCACCATGATTATCCTCAAATATGGTATTCAGGTCAATCGTATAGCAGGTGTATGGGCTGCGGCAGGTACATGGGTAAGTGATTTCTTTTTTATAGCTGCGACATTTTGGCTCACGGCATCGCTGACAGAATGGTCAGAAAAACCTTCAGTTCGTTTTTGGATGTACATCATCAGTGGATTCGGATTGACAGTGATGGGCTTACTCATGTTGAGAATCAAAAGCGAAAAAGTATTGACGGGAAATGAACCTAACCAAACAGGATATACCAGGGCATTTTTTGGTGGATTTGTAGTGAATACACTTAGTCCTGTGACTTTATTTTTTTGGTTGGGGGCAGCGATTTTTTTGCATATGGAAACCGGAAACCCGGCGTGGTATTATACGGGTGTGATGCTTTCGCTTTCTATTGGAGATTTTACAAAGGCATGGCTTGCACCAAAACTCATATCAGGTATCAAAGGAAAATATGTTTATTGGGTTCAGATCGTCGTGGGCGTATTGATCGTTTTGGCCGGGCTTTATATGGTAGGTTATGGGTATTTCAGTTAAAGGACAAAAAGTCCAAAATCTTCTTTTTGACCTGGGCAATGTGATCATTGATCTGGATATAGATAAGACATTCAACGAGCTAAAGAGTTTGTTCCGATCAGATGCAGATAAAAGTATTGTAGACAGAATAATGATTGAATATGAATGTGGACGAGTATCAACCGAGATATTTATTAATACACTGCTCAGTCAAAGTAAAAGATCGGTGCAGGCGCTTAATATCATTGAAGTTTGGAATGCAATGCTCATAGGGATACCTTCATATCGCCTTGAAATGCTGAGAATACTTAAAGAAAATTTTAATGTGTACCTGCTCAGCAATACTAATGAACTCCATCTTGAATGGGTGCATCGTTATCTGATAAGAGTCCACAACATAAATGATTTCGAAAATCAGTTTTTTGATCACGCTTATTATTCTCATCATTTAGGTGATCGAAAACCTTTTCCTTCCATATATAAGCACATCATTGACGATTCATTTATGACTCCGTCCTTTACTCTATATATGGATGATGTGCAGGAAAATATTGATGTAGCTAAGAAACTGGGATTTAAAACTTACCTGGTCAAACCGCAAGTAGATATCGCTGAATATCTAAAAAGGGAAGGATTTTATTAGCAAGAGGTAAGCAGTAAGAAGTAATCAGTAGGCAGTGAAATAATTACTTTTTTGATTTCGCAAGATAATTAAGCAGATCAGGATACTCGGCAGAATAGTCTGGAATTTCATCACGAATGACGCGAAGTCCGTCAACATAAGGTACTATGAATGCATCGGAGAAGCCGGCTGCAATCATCTGATTTAATTTTTGCTCTGCTTCTTTATATGTTGGTAGCATGCCAGACATGTACATATAATTTCCTTGTACATTGTCAACTTCAATAAACATTTCAGGTGTGGATTCAAGGATTGGATTTTGAAGGATCTGATTGATAGAAGCTATCTGAACGCTGTAGTACATATCATGACGCAGTGCTGAAAATTTAGCACCGGCCGGGTCACGAAGATTGTCTGAAACAGGAATATTTTCAAGATGGGTGAGGACAGGTTCATTTTCGAAATGATGAAGTCCAATTTCTATACGATGATTCAGTTTTAGGTATATGGGGCTATTTGGATTTTCTGCTTTGTTCAATACAAGAGGAAATGAAGAGCCATATCCTTTAAGTATTAATCTATTTCGCTGGATACCTTTGCGCACTAGATAATTGGCGGCCTCCTCTGCTTTTTTTATAGAGAAATACAAATTGAATGTGGGTTGACCAGTGGGGATTTCAAATCCACTTAATTCAGCATTGATATGCGGATAGATCAGCAGGAGATTGGCCAGGAGATCAAGTTTTTTAATATTCTGAGGTGCAAGGATATCAACATTGCCATCGATAAAAAGATGGGAAAGAAAATATTCTTTTACTTCAACCGGACGTCCTGATTGTTCTGGAATTGAGACATCATTTCCTCTCAAAAGAAGAAGTTGATAAAAAGTGGGGACAAGTGATATCTCCTGGTTTGCTTTGACAGGTTGCTTAAAAAATATTCTGTAAAGATCTTTATCTCCATATCCGTTTTTTCTATTGGAAGTCATATACCCTGTCATTCCATCAGGGGACAATACTAACTCAGTATCGTCCTGAGATGAATTGAAAGGAATACCCATGTTTTCCGGCAACGACCAATTTAGCTTATCCGGATTAAATACAGCTCTGAAAATATCAAGGCCTCCGACACTCTCCATGTTGTCAGAGGAGAAAAATAATGTCTGTCCGTTTTTTGTCAGGAAAGGGAAACGCTCATTATAAAATGAATTGATCGTCGGGCCGAGATTAGCTGCTTTTGACCAAACACCTTTATGTTGGATTGAAATGTATAAATCATATCCACCATATCCACCCGGTATGTCAGATGAAAACAAACAAATACTATCATTAAAGAAAGTCAGATCTGTACCACCTCCGTCTGCATTGTACGGAGCATTGAATATCCCCTGGTATACAACCCCTTCCTGGCCTGAAAATGTATCAGTCAATATTTTAAATTCATTTCGCACCGGGGAAAGAAAATAAAGGATTTGGCCATCAGCACTGAATCCACACACCTGATCATATGAAACTGAATTAATAGATGATGGCAATGGCTCAGGTGTTTCCCATTTTCCATTTACAAGTGATGCACTATAAATGTCAACATTATAATTTGTTGATTGTAATGAAGTATTATTCGTTCTATTCGAGTTGAAATAAACTTTATCGATCTTGGTCGGGCTGTTTTTTATACCGAATTCTGCATACTGTGTATTGATACTTGTCCCTGCATTTTCGATGTAGGCTTCTTCTTCAGCAAATTTTAATCTTGCGCCATTGGCACATCGGGTTAATTCATCTTTAGCCCACGCTATAAGTGGAGAATCTGGTTTTGAGTTTTCAATAAATGATTTATAAAAAGGAATGGCTTCATGGAACATATTTTTTGCCTGGTAAGCTTTGCCCATGTAGAGGAATACCTCTGATTTTGTTTTTCCCTGATCTAATATGGTTTGAAACGATTTGATGGCGCTATCTACATCATTGATTTCATACATGCAGATGCCGACACGAAGCAGTGTTTTTTTATTGCTAGAGTGATCCATTCCGCCAAGGCGATACAATTTGAGTGCAGATCTGTATTCACCTGCGTCAAAAAACTGATCTGCTCTTTCCTGAATATTCGAATTTGAACTCTGTGCGCTAACTTCTGTAATACGCAGAAGAGAAAGGAATAGGAGTGCGAGCCTGAAGGCTTTGTATGTGGAGACTGCTTTTATCACTTCGGGCTTTTGACGGATTAAATCTCTCGTTGAGGATCAAATGCTTCCAGGTAGTCGGCTACTTTTCTTAAAAAGGATCCGCCTAAAAATCCATCCACGACACGATGATCGTAAGATAATGAAAGAAACATGTAATGCCTGATCGCGATGAGATCTCCATAAGGTGTCTCTACTACACCTGGTTTTTTCCGGATGGCGCCCGTGGCCATAATGGCGACCTGGGGTTGGTAGATGATGGGAGTGCCCATTACATTTCCGAATGTACCTACGTTGGTGATGGTAAATGTTCCTCCCTGAATTTCATCGGGTTTCAGATTATTTTCTCTTGCCCGTTTTGCAAAATCATTGACAGCTTT
>JBATMM010000119.1:0-2845 GCA_049289835.1 Saprospiraceae bacterium
GATATTCAATGTTCAGCTACGACATCTGTTCCACCAGTACAAACCGAACCAAATTTCATTGTTTATCCAAATCCGGTTTTTAATGAATTGACTATTTCATCTACTATTGATTTTCATTCAGTGCATATTTTCAGTGCAATGGGCGAAAATCTAATGTCTTGTCTGAATACTCAATCTCTTGATGTACATAATCTGGTTCCGGGTCTTTATTTCATTCAATTGATGGATGCCCAAAACCATACAATATTTGTATCCAGATTTGTAAAACAATAGGCCCTTAAGGTGGTCATTTAGAAAACTATAATAATCCGTTAACCACTTAACCATCTATCCATTCTTTGAACCACTTAGGAACTTAAGAAAACTTAGGATATCACTTAGAAAAAGAAAATGGGAACAACATAGAAACATAGCCAGGATAGTAAGCCACATAGAAAAGCGTATTATTAGTCTAATCATCTAAACCATTAACCATTTTTATAACACTAAGCAATGAAAAGAATCATTTTACCGATGATTATCATAGCAATATCGCTTACCGGTTGTATTGGATTTGATATTGAAAAAGGAACTCCGGAATGTGTTGAGAAAAAAATAAAGCTTTTTAAAATATGTCCACCAAATAATGGCGCCAATGTCAAAGAATACACTTTTCAGGATAGAACAGTTTATGTGTTTGATCCAGGTCACTGTAGTATTGATCAGGGTGCAGAAGTTATTGACTCAGATTGTATTCATATTGGATCTTTGGGAGGGTTCACCGGAAACACAATAATAAATGGCGAAAAATTCTCGAATGCCATTTTTATAAAAACGATTTGGGAGAAATAAAGATTTACGCGTTTGCCGATTACTGAATACTCTTTCCACCTTATTATGTCGCTCCAAGAAGTTTTCTCCTGTAGCCAGGAAGAAACCCAGTAGAACAAGGAAGGCAATTCAGAATACAAAATGACGAAGTTCAAATCTCCTTCATCATTCCTTATTTATTATTTTACTTCTTTATTCTGAATTCCTTATTCCTTATTCTGAATTTCCTTTATACTTTTCCCTTAATAATTAATCTATACGAATTCAAAATCTTCCTATCTTCGGAGTCTCCCCCCTTGTCCGCTCGGCCCCTTTACTTTTATTTTTCCTTAAAAAACTAAAAAATGAAGACAACAATTTTCGTTGGGCTGGCCCTTTGCGTGACATTATTAATGGCCTGTAAAAAGGATCCCGAAGTTTCTAATTGTGCAAAACTCGAAGGTATCTGGCAATGTGAATCGTGGAAAGAAGACACAACTCAATTTTTGGGTTCTACCCTTGCGATTACTTCCTCAGAATTAACATTTAAAGTACTGACAGGCGATCTGGGCGACTACGAATGGAATACGGACAATCTGATCGGTGCTCCAAATATGGTCATCGGCTCCTATGTCGTCAATACAGATTGTGACCAGGTGAATTTAACGCCTAAAGGAGGAACTGCATATGATACTTACGACTTCCACTTTGATGGTGATTTATTGGTCATGGAAGGGACTTTTAACTCAGTTCTTAGAGAGTTGCAGTTTAGAAGGAAATGAATGAGCACAGGGCATAGAGTAAAGAGCATAGGGCGAAGAGAAAGGAGCAAAGAGCAGAGAGCGAAGGGCAATCGGGTCGTGAATGGAAATTTGCATGTTGGAGAGAGAAGGAAGCAGTGGCAATGGCTTGCCCTTGACTGGGACAATAATAAAATGAAAACATTGGGGTCGTGAATAAAATTCTATGTGTTGGAGCGCGAAGGAAGAAGAGATTAATTAATGATAATAAAGCAAAACATTTGATGCCTTATCTTCATTATATTGGGAGCCATGAGACAATATCTCCTCCTACTTTTTTCTTTGTTTCTCCTCCCTTCCTGCAAGTCTAAAGTTGAAACCACATCGCCTAAGCGGGAAAGCATCACAGAATCCGTGTATGCCTCCGGAATCCTGAAAAGTAAAAACCAATACCAGGTATTTGCTGCCGTCAATGGATTGATACAGAAAGTCTTTGTGGCTGAAGGGGACACCATCAAAAAAGGCGCCCCTCTTTTCAGTATTCTGAATGAAACATCCAAACTAAACAGGGAAAACGCTCAGCTTGCTACAGAATTGACAGATTCCAAATCTAATCAGGCTAAACTTGATGAGCTATTGATCAATATTGACCTGATGAAAGATAAAATGCTGAATGACTCACTTCTAATGGCGCGTCAGCAAAATCTTTGGGCTCAGAATATTGGTTCGAAAGTAGATTTTGAAAAATCACAACTTAATTATCAGAATTCCCGCACTAATTATCAATCCGCTTTGCTACGATATAAGGATCAAAAACGGAGATTAGACGTTTCTGCTAAACAAGCGAATAAAAACCTGCAGATCACGGTGAAAAATGAAGGTGATTATACGATCACAAGCGTAATCAGTGGGAAAGTTTATTCGCTCCTGAAAGAACAGGGAGAAATGGTCAATACGCAGACACCATTGGGCGTGATCGGGGCTGCACAAGATTTTATTCTTGAACTACAGGTTGACGAATATGATATCACAAGCATCCGAATAGGACTGCCCGTGAAAGTGACTATGGATAGTTACAAAGGAGAAGTATTTGACGCTGTGATCACCAAAATCAATCCGATCATGAATGAACGATCAAAAACAGTGACTGTAGAAGCATCCTTTGTCAAACAACCTCCTTCATTGTATCCCAATCTTACACTTGAAGCGAATATTATTTTACAGGTGAAAGACAATGTAATCACACTGCCACGGAAATTTATCCTCAATGACCACTTTGTCATCAAAGAAAACGGAGACACCACTGTCATTAAAAC
>JBATMM010000120.1:0-1646 GCA_049289835.1 Saprospiraceae bacterium
TATTCCCAAAGAAGAAATCCAAAACCTCATCCCTGAATGTCTGGAATTAGACACCTTTGATGGCCGTTGGGCATTTATTGCAGTTGCGATGGTTCAAACCCAAGATTTAAGACCAAACGGTTTTCCAATTTTTTTTGGCAATGATTTTTTCCTTATCGGCTATCGTGTATTTGTGCGATACATGACTGTGAAAGGAAAAAGACTGAGAGGTCTGTATATTCTCAAATCAGAAACGGACAAAAAGAAGATGGAGTTTTTTGGGAATATGTTCACTCATTACAATTATGATACGACAGACATCAGTCAAACAAAACTGAATGGAATAAGAGAAATATCATCTATCAAATCAGGTTTCAAAGTTTCTTTTGAAGAGGGTGACCCTGAGAATATTCCATTGCCATTCCAGTCACCTTTTACAGACTGGAAGGAAGCCAGAAGATTTGCCGGCCCACTGCCATACACATTTACCTATAATCAATCGAACAAAAAGGTACTCATCATCGAAGGTGTAAGGGAGAATTGGTTACCAAAACCTATACAAGTGAATCATTACAATTTTTCATTCCTGGACAAATTAGATCTTAAGAATATCCAATTAGCCAATGCTTTCATTATAAACGATATTCCCTACTATTGGAAAAAAGGCAGAATCGAACAATGGAAAAAATAAGAAAACCATTTCAGGGCGTTTGGAACGTCGTTCGCTTTAACTGGCATTTTTATATCCTGTCTTTCGGCCTTGTCCTTATACTCAGTATCCTTGCAAACAACTCAAATCACTCACTTCAGATGGTCTTTAGTATTTTAGTGGTGGGAATTGTTGGCTTCACCTTAATTTCTTTGTCCGTTTCTTGCTACATCTACGACTTTTCCAACCTATACAAATTAAACTGGCTGAACATAATCAAATGCAGTGACCATGCCAAAATCGTAAACATCAATGCAGGCTTTGATGAAACCAGTATTTTAATTAAACGTAAGTTCCCACATTCAGACCTAATCGTTTTTGATTTCTACGATCCTTCTAAACATACTGAGATATCAATCAAACGGGCCAGAAAGGCGTATCCCCCTTATCCCAATACGCAACAGATATCTACAAATCATCTCCCTTTGACAGATAATTCAACCGAGATTGTATTTGCTATTCTATCAGCACATGAAATCAGAAATGATCATGATAGAACCAATTTCTTCAAAGAACTTAAGAGAGTCCTGATACCCACCGGAAAAATCATCGTAACTGAACATCTGCGCGACAAATTCAACTTTTTTGCCTATACCATCGGATTCTTTCATTTTCATTCTAAGTATACATGGATCCGGACTTTCAAAGAAGCTGGTCTTTGTATTGAACACGAAGTAAAAATTACTCCCTTTATCCAAACTTTTATTCTCAACAAAAATGGAACTCCATCTTAAAATAATTGGCCTGCTATTAATTGTGCTGGCATTCATTCATATCATCTTTCCCAAATATTTCAAATGGAAGCAGGAGCTAAGCACATTAAGTATTATGAACCGACAGATGATGTATGTTCATTCTTTCTTTATTGCTTTTACTGTTTTTCTTATGGGTGTTTTGTGCCTGACTTCTGTGACCGATCTTATTCATACCACCTTAGGCAGACGAATCTCTCTAGGTC